>JAESQP010000141.1 GCA_016765075.1 Gammaproteobacteria bacterium | reverse complement strand
GCGCCGATTGTATTAGTCGATGGCAAGCTTGTGAGTCAGGGCGCAGCACTTAATCGTGGTGTATTAACACAAGCTGTTGTCGATACCTATGCACGAAAGAAAAAAATTAAAGGCAATCACCTGTTTGGTAAAGCGAGTTGCCCGCATTGTCAGCGTGCCAAGCAGTATCTTAATGAAGCGAATATAGAATACCGTTATCACGATGTCGTGAAAGAACCGCGAGGGCTCTATGAGATGTTAGCGAGAGTTAAGCCCGTTGTCGGCTCTAAAACCCCGATTACTGTGCCGCAGATATGGATAGAGGGTGAGTATATTGGCGGCGCAGATCGGCTTAGCGAGTTACTGCATAGAGTCGTTGAGCCTAACCCTGATCGTGGCCAGTGTTCTTTGTCATCTGAGAGGCGATAAATTATTTGTTTGGTAGTGCTTGGGGGTGTTAACAATTACCGTTCGCTGCGAGATTCTGGTCCTTTTTCGCGCTGACGGCGTCGCGGTTCGTTGCACCCCAAGGGTACTTCCTCAGGAATGCTATCGGATTCCCTCAGGGCGCAATAAAACGACTATTACGCCTCACCGCGTCTCGCCTAAAGCGCCTACTGTTGGTGCCAGCACGATAGTGCCTCAGCATCACACCAACGAAGGCAATTGCTAACACCCCCTAGGCCGTTAATAAAAAAGGTAAATTAATATTGACGGCGATGGGTAAGTGGTCAGACGCACTTTCTGATAATACGCTCATTTTCTTTACCTTAAGTGATGGCGACAACAAGATGTGATCGATGTTTCGCATCGGTTTCCAACTCGGGAAAGTATCATAACGTTTGTCGGGCATGACTAGCTCGGCTCTCTCAGCAAAGCGATGTATCTCGTAACTTTGGCCAGTGCAGTTAAAATCTCCCATCACAGCAACGTGTGATTCGCCTTCTATCAGCTCAGCAATAAAACCAAGTTGTATTATCCGTGCCTGGCGACTTAAGGCGAGATGTAAAACCACGATAGTGATATGGTCTTCTTCGTTGCCATAGCGCGCGACCATGGCGCCACGACCCGGGATGCGACCGGGGAGTTTGTGTTGACGCACATCGAGAGGTTTTAGCCTGCTTAACATGCCATTACTATGATGGGCAAAGCGCCCTATCTGACGATTACTTTGATGCCACCAATAAGGAAAGTCTGCTTGTTTAGCAATATATTCGGTTTGATTGGTATGCGCGCTGCGTATACTGCCTGCATCCGCCTCTTGTAAGGCGACTATGTCATAAGGTGTTATTGTTTTTGCAATTGCATCTAAATTACTAAAGCTATCAGGATGCGGCAAAATATGACGCCAACTTCTCGTTAGGTAGTGGCGAAAGCGATTCGCCCCCGTAGCAACTTGAATATTATAACTGAGTAAATTTAATTCACGTAGCATGATGGGCTCTTCGTTAGCCGCATGTATCGTGTTTAGGTTGGACATACTAGCGCCCCAAGTTTTTCGGTGAGCTTGAGGTTCTCGCTATAGTCGACTGGACAATCGATGATTGATACAACCTCATCAGATAAGGCTTTTTCTAGGGTAGGCAATAAATCTTCTGCTTGCTCAATTCGGTAGCCTTTGGCGCCAAAAGATTCTGCATATTTAACAAAATCAGGATTATTAAAGTGGACGTTAGAAGTGCGGCCAAATTGGTTTTTCTGTTTCCATTCAATCAGACCGTAGCTGGCATCATTCCAGATTAATATGACAATGGGGGCATTGAGGCGCATGGCAGTCTCAATTTCTTGTGAGTTCATCAGAAAACCGGCATCACCGGTAACGGCAACGATACGTTTTTTGGGATAAATCAGTTTGGCGGCGACAGCGCCCGGCACAGCAATACCCATACTGGCAAAGCCGTTAGAAATAATACAGGTGTTGGGGCGTTCACAGCGGAACATGCGCGCCATCCACATTTTATGGGCGCCGACATCGCAAATAACGATGTCATCAAGGGTCATGGCGGTACGTAGGTCCCAGATGATTTTTTGTGGCTTGATGGGGAAGCCATCATCTTTGCTGTATTCGTTCATCTCTTTAGTGAGCATACGACGTAGATGGCCAAATTGCTGGCCGCTGTGTGGTGTAGCAATCTCAGCAATACGATCAAGACTCAGTTTAATATCACCATTAACGCCAACGTCGACAATGTAATGGGCATCAACCTCGGTAGGCGACATGTCGATATGAACAATCTTTCGGTCTTTGGTCGGGTGCCATAAATGGGGGTGATACTCGACCAAATCATAGCCAATACAAATAATCACATCAGCCTGGTCAAAACCCAGGTTGAGATAATCGTAAGTTTGCAGGCCAGCAGTGCCTAACGCCATGGGGTGCTTAAAGGGAATCACACCTTTGGCCATAAAGGTATTGGTGACGGGGATGTTAAGTTTGTGCGCGAAGTTTGCCAGTTGTGTCCAGGCACTTTCTCTGACGACACCATTGCCGGCGAGAATAATGGGGTGTTTGGCTGCAGAAATAGTGTTAGCCGCGGCGGTGATGCGCTCTTGTGAAGGTTCTGGTGCGCTAGGTTGTTGCACTGTTAATGGCGCATCTTCGATCGGCATTGGCGCAAGGTTTTCAGGAAATTCGATAAAACAAGCACCAGGCTTTTCGGTTTGCGCCAATTTAAAGGCCTTGCGGATGATTTCGCTGATGACATTCGGCGTTAAAATCCGCACGGAATATTTTGTCAGTGGTTTAAACACCGCTTGCAGGTCGAGTACCTGATGTGATTCTTTGTGTAGGCGGTTGGTGCCTGCCTGGCCAGCGATGGCGACGAGTGGCGCGTAATCCATATTGGCATCGGCGACGCCGGTAATAAGATTGGTGGCGCCGGGGCCAAGGGTGGAGAGACAGACGCCGGTACGGCCGGTCAGGCGGCCATAGACATCGGCATAAACGCCGCGCCTTGTTCGTGGCGCACCGTAATAAATTTAATGGGCGAGTCTAGCAGGGCATCCATCAGGTCGAGATTTTCTTCGC
>JAESQP010000140.1 GCA_016765075.1 Gammaproteobacteria bacterium | reverse complement strand
TAGAGCAAGTCGTACGTCTCATACGCTCGAAAGGCGTCGGAGTTTATTTTGTTACTCAGAACCCCTTAGATATACCAGACACTGTGCTCGCTCAATTAGGTAACCGCGTACAACATGCACTACGTGCCTTTACCCCGCGTGATCAAAAGGCTGTACGTGCTATTGCTGAAACATTCCGTCAAAATCCTGCATTTTCAGCGAAAACAGTCATTACCGAACTAGGCGTTGGCGAGGCACTGGTCTCCACCTTACAAAAAAAAGGCGTGCCTAGCGTTGTCGAGCGCACACTAATACGGCCACCCTCTTCACGTCTTGGCCCAGCCACCGATGCAGAACAAAAAGAGGCAATAAAAAATAGCCCTATTCTTGGCAAGTATGACAAAGCAATAGACCGCGAATCAGCCTATGAAGTATTAAAAAAACGTGCTGCGCAAGCTGTTGAAGATAACGATACTGAAACCAGCAGTAAGAGTAAAAACTCAAAAACCAAAAAACCCTCCCGCAAACGTCAAAGTGCCACCGAAGCCTTTTTTAAAAGTGCCGCACGCAGTATAGGCACGGCATTAGGCAGTAAAATGGTACGCGGCTTATTGGGTTCTTTGATTAAGAAAGCTCTAAAATAATATGACACAGAAAAAGATCACGACATTAGTCGCCATTGTTATTTTAATTGTTTGGGGGTTGGTTTTTGGCTTTCCTGAATCTGACGACACCACTCAAGCGGACAATACTAAACAAACGATAAACAATAACTCAAATATATCAGCCACAGAAAGTACAAGTGCCTATGATGACAAGCAACTCATCCAGAGTTTCAAACAAAAACGCTCCAAGGTCTGGATGCAAATTAGTATGGAAGTGACGCGACTCTTGGCAGATGATAACGAAGGTTCTCGTCATCAAAAATTTATAGCAAAGACCAGCAGCGGTCATACCGTGCTGGTATCACACAACATCGACCTTGCCGACCGTGTTCCAGTGTCACGCGGTGACGAAATCACCCTGCGTGGTCGCTACGAATGGACTGATCGTGGTGGCGTACTACACTGGACACATCATGACCCACGCGGCAGAATAGAAGGTGGTTGGATTAAACTTGATGGCCAATTCTACCGTTAAGCGACAATTTAAAGTGATAGAGATTTAGACATGGCGTTATCAAATACCATTACCGGTAGCGGTATCTTGATACGTCTGATTTTTGCCTGCATTTTGGTCTTCGCAAGCTACAATCCCTCCGGTTATTCCTTTTATCACCTTGTTAAAGATTACCCAAATCAGGCTGTCGCCCTACCTTTGTTGGCATTTTTAGGTATCGTTTTGCTGATTGGTTGGGTGGTCTATCTCCGGGCTGCCGGTCGTTCTTTAGGCCTGATCGGTATTATTCTCGCCGTTGCCTTTTTCGGCACGCTGGTTTGGCTGGCGATTTATTATGATATTCTCTCTTTAGATAAACCTGACATACTTATCTATGTCATCGAATTAGTCATTTGTGCCGTATTGACTGTCGGCATTTCATGGTCACACATCCGCCGCCGTCTTACTGGGCAACTCGACACTGATGATGTGGAACAATAACTAAAAAAGAAACCTTATGAAAAAACAAAACACTTATATCGGCATTAATAAAGATGCTCAGGGCGGCATGACCGCTATCGGAAAGATGATTCGTGATGCCTGGGTATTTAGTCTAATTGAAGAAACGGAAACCTGTGAAGGCTGGATCTTAGTCAGAATTGATGCCTTATTAGATCAGGTGAATGCCGAGTGGGATAAATATGGATGCTTAGCGAGTCACTTACCAAAAGAGCTGTTTGAACGTCATCAAAAAATCCACAATGCAGCCATTATAAAAGCTAAGGCTGCTGGCTGGAGCGGTGAAGTTGAAACGGAGGACGAACCATAAATTGCTTGTACAGTAAGACAATCTTTAGTGTGTGAATCAATCTGTTACAAGACAAATACATATTACCCTAATCCCCGGATAGAAACGCGCGATCCGGGGATTAGGGTATTACATAGTCTTTGACTTAACCCATTAATTACGCAATAATGCGCAGCCAAACGCGCCCGTAGCTCAGCTGGATAGAGTACCTGGCTACGAACCAGGCGGTCGGGAGTTCGAATCTCTCCGGGCGCACCAAATCATAGAAACCTGCCTTATGCAGGTTTTTTTGGTTTAGTTGACGTGGAATTTAATGGCAACTCAACCGTTCTACAACTTGATGTTTTTATCAAGTTGAACGTCAGAGTTTACGACAACGGCTCCAAAGAACTGAGCATAGCGAATTATCACTTCTGGAGATCCAAATTTATCAAAGGCTTACAAAATCTCTGCTAGTCTTTCAATCACAATCGTAGCGTTTTTAGTTGCGATTTCGAGACCCCGCTCAATTCGTTGTGCGACCTCAGTGGCCGGACTTATCGGCCGGTCGAAATTGTTACAGCCAAAACGTTGGTCGTTGGTGGCGCCAACGCCACCAACGTATTATTTATGCCAAAAATTCTACCATCTAGCAAATATTAATCTACTATCAGATTACCAGTAGCCAACAAACTATCAACAATTTGTTGATCACTAAGCGAACCACCAGCCGTTAAATCAACACCACTTAACGTGATGTTTTGGCTTGCCTCAAAGGTACCACTACCATCAGTATCAATACTAATGACAGTGTTACTACCATTTTGTTGAAAATTAAGATAGTCAGTGAGGTCACTGCTCTCTTCACCCTGCAATAAATCTGCTAGGTTAAGTGTGTCACCCCCGACACCAACCGTGAAATCAGTAATGACGTCATTAGCTGGGGCACCTGTCGTACCCTGGTCACCATTACGCCAGACGAAAGTATCGTCTTCACTACCACCGGTAAGCGTGTCATCACCCTGACCGCCATAAATGAAGTCTATTCCAGCACCACCGACCAAAGAATCATCCCCATCCAATCCAAATAACTGGTCATCACCGGCAAGTCCATCTAGCGTATCGTTAGTTGCATCGCCACCCACCAGTCTGTCATTGCCTGTTGTGGCTGCATCTTGGCCATCCAGCGTATTATCGCCATTACTATCAAGTGAAATAAAGTCAGGCACACTATCATTATCACTATCTACTGGGGTTAAACCAGAACCATAGGCATCATCTAGCCCATCATTGTTGGCATCAATACCACTTGGTGCTACATAGCTGCTGCTGATTAGTTGCGCTTCGACGTTATCGAGAATGCCATCGTTATCGCTGTCAACATCAAGGCTATTGATGATACCGTCGCCATCGGCATCGTTGCTAAGTCCACTGCCAGCAATATCAAAACGGTAATCTACGCCGTTAACACCACCAACACCAACACCACCAACACCACTGCCAGTGATGCCCTGTACAACAAATCCAGGGACACCATTACCATTACTAATATCAACGACTGTCACTGTCAAATTTACAAGTGTGGTAACAGGTCGGAATATAGTATCTTCCACACCACCATTCAATGGCGTTTGTAAATTAGCAACAATGGTATCTGTGCCACTACCATCAGAGTTAACAAATGTAAGATCAAAAAACTCATTCGGAGCATCATTATTAATATCACCACGTGCAAACACGTTATTAATGGTTACTGTTGACCCTATCGCCACACCAAACGACGATAAATTAATTGTCTGAGTGGCAGTGCCGCTGCCATCTGGTGGAATATTGGAATTGGTCGTCGTCGTAGTGAATGGTGATACCACCAAAAATGCATCTTCGTCCGTGTCGATAATACCGTCATTGTCATCATCGATATCAACCGCATCAATAATGCCATCATTATCGCTATCAGCACCGCGAACAACCGTCAGGGTAATGGTACCGCTGGTTTGATCACCGTCATTGTCAACTGAAATATAATCAATAACTTCTTCTATAGAAGTATTTAGCGGCAGGTTTTGGTCTGCTGAGTAGGTATACTCACCTGTAGTAAAATCAAAATTCAGATTGCCCGAATTGCTGGTTGTTACGTCTAACATCGGGCCTGAGATAACTGGAGTGCCATTGTTGGGTGTGATCGTATCCGTGGTCGGATTATAGTCATAGGTGATTCCATCAATAGTGATCGACATGGTCACCCCACCATCAGCACCAAACGCGTTGTTTAATGATCCGAACAAGTTACCGCTGGCGGTTGAATCTATTGTCGATATCAGTGTATCAGCCAAGACGCTGGCGTCAGCAACAACCACGCCATCGCGCTCAGTATCATCGATGCCGTTATACGCCAGCGGATCCAGAGGACCTTGGCTAGCCCCAACGAAACCGGCAGCAAAAGCATCTATATCATTCGCTACCAGAAAATCCGTATAGGCAGTAATTTCAGCGCCGGTCAGACCATTTGTCCCTTCAGAGCCACCTCCTGTCTGCGGCTCACCGTCGGAAAGAAAATAAGACACATTAGTCACTGTCGGGTCACTGTCATCAAGTGCACCAGAAGCTGAAAAAGCAGACTGAAACCCGGCTACGGCTACATCATAATTAGTACCACCACCTACAGTAAAGATCGCATCTCTCTGAGCCGCACTACCATCACCAATTAACGCCAGCGCTTCTGCAGCAGTGACCCAGGTTACTAGTGAGCTTGACCCGGTGCTAAATGCTGTAAATTGAACCCGCACCTCACCAAGGTTTGTGTAAGCTTGAATAACATCACGCACAGCTTGCAGCTCTAACTGCAAAATCTCAACGTTGACTGTACCACCATTACCATCATCTACTGGAGCCGTACCGCCTGTACTACCCGAGATATCAATAATAAAACTAAGATTGGTATTTGATGGCGGGATAATCAAAGACACATCCAGGTTACCACTTATAGGACTGTCATCTTCAACCGTAACGTTGATAACATCATCAGTTGAATTTGTCCCGTCACTAACGCTGATACCAACGTCAAAATCTAAAAGGTTCTCACCACTAGCGGTCGGATGATCCAGTGGCCCAAGTAATGTCACCTGATAGCCACCATTGTCATCAATGTCTAAACGAATAACATCGCTACCACCGGCAGAACCTGTAAGCGTCTGATCACTATTGCTGAGCGCGAAAGTTACAGCCTGACCACCAGAGGTAAGACCAGTAGGTGTTGAATCAGTAAATGTTGCTGTTAGTACGCTACTGTCAACATCCGTAGCACTATAGCTACCAGTAAACGTACTACTATCAGTACTGTCTGTAGGGTTGCCAACAACATCTGCTATACCTGCAGCTAAACCTTCCTCTGACACAACAGCGGAATCTACAGAAACAATTACCGGCGCATCATTAATTGCATTAATAGTAACGGTAAGAGTGGCTGTATCAAAACCGCCCTGTCCATCAGAAATTGTGTAAGTAACGGTATCTGTACCGTTAAAATCAGGATTTGGTGTGTAAGTAATAGTGCCGTTTGTGTTGACTATAGCAACACCATTAGTACCGTCAGTGACCTGAGTAACTTGTAGCATATCACCATCAGCATCACTGTCATTAGGTAATACAGCCACTGTCACAGCAGTATCTTCATTTGTGTTAGCGCTATCATCAATAGCAACAGGTGGATCATTGACGGAATTAACAGTCACATTTACCGTTGCCATCTCTGTATTACCAGCAGCAGTTGTTACTGTATAAGTATAAGTATCGTTACCATTAAAATCAGAGTTAGGCGTATAAGTCACTTCGCCATTACTGCCTATTGTGACAGTACCATTAGCACCATTGGTGACACCTGTGACCATTGCATTCGGGCCGAAGCTATCATTATTTAATACATTGATAGTGCTCGCTATATCCTCATCCGTAGTCTGACTATCATCTACTGCGTCAGCTACTGCATTAATACTAATGTTAACTGTTGCGGTATCAGTAGCACCATTACCATCGGTAATTTGATAGGTAAAACTATCAGTGCCATTGAAATCTTCATTCGGTATATACTCAAAAGTACCATCAGCATTAAGTGTTAGTAGACCATTAGCAGGGCCACTGACTGGTGTAGAATTAACCGTTAAGCCATCACCATCCGCATCACTGTCTATTCCACTGCCATTATCTGCAAGCACATTGCCAAGAAGAGTGACATCTTCGTCAACAGTAAAGTTATCATTGATTGCAACCGGCCCATCATTGGCACCATTAATCGTGATCGTTAACGTCGTGCTGCTGGTATCTCCATCCGCATCCGTGATGGTATAGGTGAATTCATCGCTCCTGTTTGATTTATTCTGTTGAGAATGTTACGTGCTCGAATGGTTAATTCTTGAGGGTTGAAAGGTTTTGTTAGGTAATCATCAGCACCAATTTCTAAGCCGAGTACTTTGTCGAT
>JAESQP010000139.1 GCA_016765075.1 Gammaproteobacteria bacterium | reverse complement strand
TTCAGGATTATGCAACTACGCGTCATTCAACGCATCCTCGGTCTACTGCTAATGGTCTTTAGTGTCACCATGTTGCCACCGGTATTGGTTGGTTTGATTTATGGTGACGGTGCTATTGGCGCTTTTCTTATCGGTTTCTTAGTGACTTTTGTGGCAGGATTTTTATTGTGGTTGCCAGTGCGGCGTTTTGTTCGTGATCTGCATTTGCGCGATGGCTTTATCATTGTGGTGATGTTCTGGAGTGTCTTGGCCTTGTTCGGTTCCTTACCGTTTATGTTAGGGTCGGAGTTAAATATGTCATTTACCGAGGCACTTTTTGAATCAATGTCTGGCCTGACGACAACAGGCGCCACCGTGATTATTGGTATCGACACTTTGCCTAAGGCGCTGTTATTTTATCGGCAAGAATTACAGTGGTTAGGTGGTATGGGAATTATTGTCTTGGCTGTTGCCATACTGCCCATGTTTGGTATCGGCGGTATGCAGCTTTATCGTGCCGAGACCCCGGGTCCGATGAAAGATAATAAATTAACACCACGTATTACCGAGACAGCTAAAGCATTATGGTATATCTACTTGGGTCTGACGGTGAGTTGCGCCCTTGCCTATTGGGCTGCCGGCAAGTCGGGGTTCGACGCGATTAGTCATAGTTTTTCCACTGTCGCGATTGGTGGTTTTTCAACGCATGATGCCAGTATTGGTTATTTTAATAGTGCCGCTATTGAAGGTGTCGCCATTATATTTATGCTGCTGGCAGGGGTTAACTTTGCTTTGCATTTTGTTGCAGTAAGAAATATGCGCGTTAGCGCTTATTGGGCCGACGCCGAGTTTCGTGCTTATCTCTCTGTGTTGTTTATTGTAGCGGTGATTGCCTGTAGCTATCTTTATTTTAATCACACGTTTGATAGCGTTGGCAGTACCATCCACCATGGCTTGTTCCAAGTGATATCGATTGGTACCACTGCAGGTTTTACGACAGCGGATTATCATACCTGGCCAGGCTTTTTACCTGCATTGTTATTGTTGCTGAGTTTTGTCGGTGGTTGCGCTGGTTCGACCGGTGGGGGCATGAAAGTAATTCGTGTTTTATTGCTTATAAAACAAGGCTCGCGCGAAATTTTACGCCTTATTCACCCTAATGCCGAAATCCCAGTCAAGGTCGGTGGAGTCAGTTTGTCGCCCCGTGTTATGCAATCCGTTTGGGGATTTTTTGCTTTTTACGTGATGGCCTTTTGTTTTATGTCTTTAATGCTTGCTGCGACAGGATTGGATCTTGTCTCAGCATTTTCTGCGGTGGCAGCGTGTATGAATAATCTTGGCCCTGGTTTAGGCGAAGTAGGGTCGAATTATGCATCGGTATCACCGATTGGCAAGGGTATTCTCTGTTTTGCCATGTTGTTAGGCCGGTTGGAAATTTTCACTTTATTAGTGTTATTAACTCCCGCTTTTTGGCGCGCATAAAGTGTCGTTTATTGAGACACATAATTCAGAGGTTATAGGGGCTGCGGCTACCATCAGGCCGTTGTCGAAAGCGTTTATAACTCCATTGATACTGTTCGGGGGCCATACGGATGCATTGTTCGACAGTACGATTCATTGCAGTGACGGCGATATTGATGTCATCGTTATAGGCCTTATCATCAGCATCAATGGCAAAGAGCTTATAACCTTGACCCTGCGGTAGACGTTCAGCAAAGCCAAAAATAATCGGTGCACCAGTCTTTCTTGCTAATTTGACTGCCAGAGTCATGGTATTGGCTTCGATGCCAAAGAAGGGACTAAAGATACCGTTACCAGCAGGTGGTTCCTGATCGGGTAAGAGCCCAATGATTTCGCGTTTACGCTTTAACGATTTAAACAGTTGCCGTGCACCGAGTTTATCGGTAGCAACGAGTGTTGCGCCAGTACGTTGTCGAGCCGCAGTGAGCCAGTGAGCAAGCGCTTTCATTTTTGGTGGTTTATAGAGGAAGGTTGCCGGATACTGGCTACCAATATAAAGCCCGGCGATCTCCCAGCAACCAAGATGAGGAGTGAGTAAAATTACCCCACGATTTTGTTTGACTGCCTGTTCTAGCTGTTCCCCACCTTCAATGGAGTGAATAAGAGAGAGTAAACGTTGTTTTGACCAACACAGCATGGCGCCGGTTTCCAGTATTGAGATACCGGTATGCATAAGACTTTGTTTTGTAAGATTGGTTTTTTCTACAGTATTAAGTTCGGGCCAACATAGATCAATATTGATGCGAGTGTTACGCCGTAGTCGAGTCGGAAACCAATAAAGACAGAGGCCTATGAACCTGCCGACACCCTGTGCAACGCGCAGCGGTAATAAGGCAATAAGGCGAATGAATATCTTGATAAGAATATAGTGCATAGTTGATATAAAAGTGAATATGTTTAATTCATTCAGTGGGTTGAGTGAGTTAATGCTAAAATAAATCGTTTATTTAGTAATATTTTACTATGTTCCCATAGTGTATTTTTTCATAGAGCCACGAGTAGTATGTCATTGCAAACAAATCAGCCTAAAACACTCACACAGCTATTAGCAAATCGTATTGTTATTCTCGATGGCGCTATGGGCACAATGATTCAAGACTACGGTCTGCAAGAAGCCGATTATCGTGGCCAGCGTTTTGCCGATCACCCCTGTGATCTTAAAGGTAATAACGACTTACTATCGATCACTCAGCCGAAAATTATACGCGACATTCATGCCGCTTACCTTGAGGCAGGTGCCGATATTGTCGAGACCAACACCTTTAACTCAACCACCATAGCGCAAGCCGATTATCAATTAGAGTCAGTGGCCTATGAGCTTAATTTTGCCAGCGCCAAGGTTGCGCGTGAAGCTGCCGATGCGGTAGCAGAAAAAACCGGCCAGACTCGCTTTGTCGCCGGTGTGCTTGGGCCGACGAATCGTACCGCATCGATTTCACCCGATGTCAACAACCCCGGCTTTCGCAATGTTAATTTTGACGAGCTAGTTGACGCTTATATTGAAGCAATCAGCGGCCTGGTTGATGGTGGCGCCGACATCATCCTGGTAGAAACCATCTTTGACACACTTAATGCCAAAGCCGCCGTGTTTGCCATCAAGCGTTATTTTGATGAACACAATACGTCTTTGCCAGTGATGATTTCCGGCACCATTGCCGATGCCAGTGGCCGCACCTTATCGGGTCAAACTGATGAAGCATTCGCCAACTCCTTACGCCATATCAAACCACTTAGCATCGGTTTTAACTGTGCCTTGGGCGCAAAAGAATTACGCCAGTATATTGAATCGTTGTCAGCCTATGCCGATTGTTATGTCAGCGCCCATCCTAACGCCGGTTTGCCTAACGAGTTTGGTGAATATGATGAAAGCCCCGAGGCCATGGCCAAAGAGCTGGATGAATGGGCGGCAAGTGGTTTTTTGAATATTATAGGCGGTTGTTGTGGCACCACCCCCGCGCATATTAAGGCGATAGCGCAGACCGTGAGCCAGTATTCTCCACGCACCCCTGCTGAGAATACACATAAGCAACGTCTCAGTGGCCTTGAGGCGCTCAACATCGATAGCGACAGCTTGTTCGTCAATATCGGTGAACGTACCAATGTAACCGGTTCGGCACGTTTCAAAAAGCTGATCTTAAATGACGATTATGATGAAGCGCTGAATGTTGCACGCCAACAAGTTGAAAGCGGTGCGCAGATCATTGATATCAACATGGACGAAGGCTTGCTCGATGGCGAGCAAGCCATGGACACATTTCTCAACCTGATTGCCTCAGAGCCGGATATTTCACGTGTACCGATAATGATCGACTCGTCTAAATGGAGTGTCATCGAGGCTGGGCTTAAATGCCTGCAAGGCAAATGCATTGTTAACTCTATTAGCATGAAAGAAGGCGAGGAGAGCTTTAGAGAACAAGCACGAACAGTTTTACGCTACGGTGCAGCCGTCGTTGTCATGGCGTTTGATGAAGTAGGGCAGGCCGATACCAAAGCGCGAAAAGTTGAAATCTGCACACGTGCCTACCGAATATTAGTCGACGAAATTGGCTTTCCACCAGAAGATATTATTTTCGACCCCAATATTTTCGCCGTCGCCACCGGTATTGACGAACACAACAATTACGCGGTTGATTTTATTGAAGCCACGCGAGAAATAAAGCGTACCCTGCCACATGCCAAAATATCCGGCGGTGTCAGTAACGTGTCATTTTCATTTCGCGGTAATAACCTGATGCGCGAGGCCATTCACTCGGTATTTCTCTATCATGCCATTAAAGCGGGCATGGACATGGGTATCGTTAATGCCGGTCAGCTCGCGGTCTACGACGATCTACCTAAAGAGCTACGAGAACGCGTCGAAGATGTGATTCTCAATCGTCGTGACGATGGCACAGAACGCTTGCTGGAAATCGCCGAGGATTATCGTGGTGATGGCGTTAAAAAGGCTAACGTCAATGATATGGAATGGCGCAAACTGCCGGTCAGAGAGCGTTTGGCGCATGCCTTGGTAAAAGGCATTAACAAGTTTATTGAGGGCGACACCGAAGAAGCCCGGCAGGGCTTTGAGCGGCCGATTGAAGTCATTGAAGGGCCATTAATGGATGGCATGAATGTCGTCGGCGACCTCTTTGGCGAAGGCAAAATGTTTTTACCGCAAGTGGTGAAAAGCGCGCGCGTCATGAAGCAGGCCGTGGCGTATCTATTACCCTTTATTGAAGAAGGCCAAGCCGAAGTCAGTAATAACGGCAAGATTCTAATGGCTACGGTTAAAGGTGATGTGCATGATATAGGCAAGAATATTGTGGGTGTCGTGTTGCAATGCAATAACTTTGAGATTATTGATCTTGGCGTGATGGTGTCTGCGGCAAAAATTCTTGATACCGCGGTCAAAGAGCAGGTCGATATTATTGGTTTGTCCGGTTTGATTACACCGTCGCTGGAAGAGATGAGCCACGTAGCCAAAGAAATGCAGCGTCTGGGTTTAAGTATCCCCTTATTGATAGGTGGCGCGACCACGTCACGCGTGCATACTGCGGTCAAAATTGCCCCCGGTTATAAAGGCGCAACGATCTACGTCAAGGACGCATCGCGCGCTGTCGGTGTCGCCCAGAACCTTGTCAGTGAAAATTTACGCACAGAATATCTGCAACAAATCGATAAAGAATACGAGCAAGTGCGCGAGCGTCATAAAGGCAAGCAAGCAAAAACCAATTGGCTTAGTCTGGCTGATGCGCGCGCGAACAAGGCTAAAGTTGATTGGTCAATCTATCAACCTGTCAAACCTAAACAATCAGGTTTGACAGTAATAGAAGACCAAAACCTGTCAGCATTGCGCGATTATATTGATTGGACGCCCTTCTTTAAGGCCTGGGAGCTGGCTGGCAGTTATCCCAAATTGCTCGATGATAAAGTGGTGGGCGAAACCGCACGATCATTGTTTGCTGATGCAACGGCCATGCTTGACAAGCTTATTGATGAAAAATGGCTGCAAGCACGTGCTGTGTTTGGTTTGTTCCCGGCTAATTCAGTTAACGATGATGATATTGAAGTCTATACCGATGAATCGCGTACTGAGGTGTTGATGACCTTGCACCAACTGCGCCAGCAATTGCAAAAACCCCCTGGCCGGCCTAACCAGTGTTTGAGTGACTATATTGCGCCGAAAGAAAGTGGTATTGCCGATTATATTGGCGCATTTGCTGTCACCACAGGTATTGGTATCGAACAACACATTGCGCGTTTTGCCGCTGAGCATGATGATTATTCCGATATTATTCTTAAAGCGTTGGCCGACCGTCTTGCCGAAGCCTATGCCGAGTACCTGCACGAGCGCGTGCGTAAGCATGATTGGGCTTATGCCAGCGATGAGCAATTAGATAACACGCAACTGATCGCTGAGCAGTATAAAGGCATACGGCCTGCCCCAGGTTATCCTGCCTGCCCCGATCACACTGAAAAGACCTTATTGTGGCAATTAATTGACCCGCTCAACAATGCCGGTATCACCATTACGGAAAGCTTTGCCATGGTGCCGACGGCGGCGGTCAGTGGTTGGTATATTAGCCATCCCGATGCACGTTATTTTGGTCTTGGCGTTATTAATCGAGATCAGGTTGCAGACTATGCGCAACGTAAAGGCATGACGTTAGCAGAAGCGGAGCGCTGGTTAGCGCCAAATCTGGGCTACGAGCCAGCCTAAGCTTTTGTTGCATTGGCGTTCTTACAGGGAGGTGTAGACAGGCCGCTATGCTTACTAGAATAAGCCAAGAGCAAACTTTTGGGATGATTAGTTTGAAGATGGAAGAGAAAGTCGCTCGTCCTTGAGCGACATAGCCTCCCGCTCCATCGGAAGGCTATCATGCCAAAATAAAATCAATTTAGTTGTAGGACAAACCAGACAACTCACGTCCGTAAACGCATGAAATTACTCGAAACCGCCAACAATGAATTTAAATGAAGAACAAGAAGTTATTGCCAAGCTATTGACAGGGAAGGTTGTTAATAAGATTTATCGGTATAGAGAATAAAAGTTAGTTATGGGATTTTCTGGTGGTTCATGTTTTATAGTGGATTTTTTTGACAAAGAATTAGCGTTTTCGATAACTCCAGAAAAAGATATTTCAAAAGAATAGCTGCGGAAATATAAGGAGTCTATGTTTGATGTCAGCGTAGTTAATAAATAACAATTAGGGAAATGTTTACGCTGTTAGAATTGGACTCATCCTTGAGTCCTACGCGACGTCCATTCCTTGTAGTATCGTTCCGTCATTGAAAAATATCTGCCAGGAAAAGATAGTATTTTTTGTAGGCGAATAACTTACACGCTAGCATATCTCCGATTATTGCCTACTGTTATTAACCATATGTGTGCTACGTGTATTGCGCTATCCTAGTGTTAGGATATGCGATGGCATTATCAGGACGTCACTGAGCAAGCCTATTGCCCTTCTGGTTTCCGATATGTAACAGTAGAGTTTTTATACAAGTTTACTTAGAGGCGCTTTTTTTGCGTATGACTAAAGGCCAGGGTCTTCCAAAATACGTCTACGGATAGTGTTGGCTTCGTCTTGCGTAATCAACCCTTCTGCAAGTAGGTTTTTGACACGGAGTAAGCGCACCTTAATGTTGTTGTCACCACTGTATAGCGGTGCGTTGATTGAGGTATCAAAGTTATCGTTGTCACTACTGCGGTTGGCAGAATCCGCCGTCTTACGTGTTGCTGTTTCGCCGCATTCTAAATCTATCTTAACGCCGGCAGCGATATCTTCAGGTGTGATCTGGCGAGTGACTTGCTTACAGCCTTTGAGCTTGAAGCGTACTTTGCCGTAAATAGGTTTCAGTTCGTTAGCATAAATCGAAGGAAAAATATCATTTTCTTCAACCCGCAAAGGGGTTTTACCGAGAATATGTCCCAGGATAATCACGGTCGCACCGGGTGGGTTGGTTTCCAGTGCCACAGACCCGCGACCGGTAAACTCACCACTGGCAATGGGCGCTACTACTTCATCTCCGTCTTTAGAGAACGGATTTAATTTCTTAATCGTAGAGCAGCCATTTAATGCCAGCAATATGCTGAACAGAATGACGATATAAACCGAACGAGGGTGGTGCAAAGACAGTATATTCACAGGATTAACACTTCTTATTAGGTGTATAGGCAGACTATTATCACTGTTGCCTTAGTTTGGTGCAAGCACTGGTGCTCTATCAATGTGATAATTACGGGTTCAGCCTTGCTGTGGGATTTCGCAGCGAGACGCGCCTTGCCATGTACATTGACAAGCTAACTGAACTCGCACACTCACATTGAATAGAGCACTAGGCGTTAACAAGAATATTATGATATGACAACTTATGCGATCGGAGATATTCAAGGCTGTTTTGAGCCCTTGCAACGACTGCTTGAAAAAATTCAATTTGACCCCGCGCAAGACACGCTCTGGTTTGCCGGCGACCTGGTCAATCGCGGGCCTAATTCGTTGGCCGTGTTGCGCTTTATTAAAGGCTTGGGTGATAGCGCTATCAGCGTATTGGGCAACCATGATCTGCACATGCTGGCGGTTGCCAATGGTCATTTGCGTTATCACAAAAAAGACACTTTTCATGACGTGCTCGATGCGCCAGACCGAGACCAATTACTGGACTGGCTGCGACATCGGCCATTAATTCACCACGATGATGATCTGGGCGTTACTTTGCTTCATGCCGGTTTGCCACCGCAGTGGGATTTATCGCTAGCGCAGCAATGCGCGCGCGAAGTCGAAACGTGTTTACAGGCCTGCGATTATGGCGAGTTTTTGGGCACCATGTATGGTAATGAACCCAATCATTGGGATGAGCTGACAAATGATGCTGAACGTCGACGTTTCATCATTAACTGTTTTACACGCTTGCGTTATTGTGATGATGCAGGCGCATTGGCTCTGGAAGAAAAAGGTACATTCGGCACACAAGCCGCAGGGCTTGAACCCTGGTTTGCTTTGACTGGCCGTGCCAGCCGCGATTTATCCATTGTTTTCGGCCATTGGTCTACCATAGGTGGTTATATCGGCAATGGGGTGGTGGCGCTGGACACGGGTTGCGTTTGGGGTAATAGGCTCAGTGCCTTACCACTGGATGGTACTAAAGATGGTGCTGGTGTCTTAATAAGTGTTGATGCTATGCAAGACCCTTGATGGAGTGTCAAGGCACGTAGCCACAGCGCTTGCTAAAAACAATTTCTGGAACCCGGCGGAAAATTGTTGCGGTTACACATCAACCCTACAATTTCCTATAAAATTTAATAAACCTAATATGAAGGAAAGTTTGATGTCTAGATTAAGCCTTTTTGTGGTATTGGTATTAGCTGGTACGTCAGTAGCGCAAGCCCATGACTGGGATTTGGCTGTCCCAGATAGCCATGCACCGATAGGTGTTATGGCTGAGCATACCCATAAAACGGGTGAACTGATGTTGTCATACCGCTATATGAACATGGACATGGACGGCAACCGCGATGGCAGCAACCGTCTCAGTGCCCAGCAAGTATTGAATGGCACTGATGGTTCGCGCACAGGTACCGATGGTTTCCTCGTCACGCCACTGAGTATGACCATGGAAATGCATATGTTTGGTGCCATGTATGCGGTTAACGACAAGTTGACATTAATGGGGATGCTGCCTTACGTTAAATTAAGCATGGATCACGTTACTCGCACCGGTGCTAATTTTACGACCAAGGCAGAGGGCATTGGTGATATTCGTGTCGGTGGCATGTATAAATTCTTTGACCGTGACGGACAGCGTTGGCATACCAATTTCGGGTTGAGTGTGCCCACGGGTGATATTGATACCAAAGATACGACCCCGATGGGGGCTAACAGTCTGTTGCCTTACCCCATGCGCTTGGGTTCGGGTACGTATGACATTATGCCGGGTATCACTTATTTAGGCCAGTCTGCGGGTTCCTGGTCGTGGGGCGCACAGGGCATGGCAACCCTGCGTCTGGGTGAGAACAGCCGAGACTACACGCTGGGTGATCGGTATCAGGCGACAGGTTGGTTCGCCAGACGTATCAATGCCAGCTTCAGTGTCAGTGCACGTCTGGCGTGGTCGCAATGGGATAATATCGACGGCGCTGATCCTGACTTATTGGTGACTAACCCAATGAATGGCATTGATATTGTGCCGACAGCGCGAGCGGATTTACGTGGTGGCCGCCGTACCGATTTAGGCATGGGTGTTAACTATTTGGTACGCAGTGGTTACTTTAAAGGACACCGCTTAGCGCTTGAGTATTCTCGCCCGATACAACAAAACCTCGATGGTCCACAGTTAGAAACCGACAGCATTTTTCACATAGGTTGGCAAAAAACTTTATAGAAAGAGGCGAGGATATACGGCAATGCAAACTCACACGTTCTTAACGTACATGGCTGTGTCGGCGGGTGTGTATGTGTATAGTCAGTCTAATATATTAACCCGGCAACCATATAGATCATGTTCAGCCGCTGTGTGCCGCTGCGCAGCAAGGCATCAAAGCGCCGCTGTAGTGGTTCTACAGCAAGCTTTGATAACGCAGCCTGCGCAGCGGCACACAGCGGCTGTCTTTTAAAAAACAATCGGTTAGGGACTTCAAGCGTAGCCCCGCTCGGCGTTATCACTGTTGCTAATGGAACCACCATTGGCTGCCAGTGATGCCTTGATCTGGTCTATGCTTGAAGTCCTGAACATGATCTATATGGTTGCCGGGTTAATAAGACCACATAGGTATTTAATATGTCTGTCGCTGTCAATATGTCAAGAAAACAAATCATGCTTGGTCAGAAACAACGGAACAAGCTTTCCAGGTTATCTGCATCACAAGGCAAGTCAGAGTCAGAAATTGTTAGATTGGCCATAGAGGCATTTGACCCGAACAGCAATGCACATGAAGCCACTGAGCTCATGGAGCTTGTCTCAGAAAGATTGCAAGAGGCTATTCATTCGACCAAAAAGACGAATCGCGTTGTCGCAAAAACGTTAAAACAATTACGTTCGCCAGTTTCACCGATAGTAGCGGGGCAAGCCACTTAATGGCTGCTTGGAAAAGTATATTACTGGACACGCTCAAGCTAACAGATGAAGTTAAACGGCTCAATACACAAACAGAAAAACTATCTGATCGAATGATCGATATAGATAAACGTGTTGTCCGTATCGAAACGCTTGTTGAAGTATCAAAAATTAAAGCGATAACTCCAAAGAAAAAGACTATGGTATTGCGTAGAGAAAATGCTAAACGAATAATAAGAATTATAAGGCGTTGCACTGCGGTGATATGGCCATAGCGGCCTCTTTCTTGTGAAAGAAACATTGGCAAAACTGTTGCGTGAGGTGCGTGCTTGCCAGATTTGTGCAGAGCACTTACCTAATGCGCCGCGACCTGTTCTGGTCGCTGGCAAAACGGCGCGATTACTCATTATTGGTCAAGCACCCGGGCGTAAGGTGCATGCCACCGGCATTCCCTGGAACGACCCCAGTGGAAATCGTTTACGTGAATGGATGGGGGTTGGTCGTAATACCTTTTATACGCATCCCGCGATTGCCATCATGCCCATGGGTTTTTGTTATCCTGGTACGGGCAAATCGGGCGATTTGCCGCCACGCAAAGAATGTGCAGAGCAATGGCATCAGCGTATTCTGCAACAGTTACCCAATTTGCAATCCATTTTGCTCATTGGTCAGTATGCGCAAAAGCACTATCTTGATGTTAAGGGCCAAACCCTGACCGATACCGTTAAGCAATGGCGTGACTATGCACCACAGTATTGGCCTTTGCCGCATCCTTCGCCGCGCAATCAACGGTGGCTGAAAAAGAACCCTTGGTACGAGCGTGAGCTGGTTCCTGAGTTTCGCAAGAGTGTCCAGGCTGTGTTGAAATAGGCGTATGAATCCCTGGCGTTAATCAATACGCATTACCGTAAAGTCGATACACTACTATTGTGTAAAATAGCCACGCATTAGCAGGAAACACTATGGCAGACCACTCCCATTTATTGCTCGTTGCTCACGGTAGTCGGCGTCAAAACGCAAACCAAGAGGTGGCAGAACTGTGTCAGCGTTTAACTACCTCTGTTGAGTTTGATGAGGTTAACGCGGCCTTTCTTGAATTGGCTGAGCCCAGTATTGCCGACGCCATTGATCAAGCCGTCGTTGCTGGTGCAACGCGTGTCGTGATATTGCCTTATTTTCTTAGCGAGGGGCGCCATGTTAGCGAAGACGTTGCAACTTTGGTCGCAGCCGCGCAAGCACGGCATGATGCCTGCGATATTACAATGACGCCTTATCTTGGTCAGTCGCCCGCTATTGCCGATGTCGTGCAAGCGATACTTAGAGAGAGTGCCCAGTCTGAGAATGAGCCTAAGCAGGTTAAGCGAAAGATACGTGTTGTTGGTTTGCGTTCTGTTGCCGACAGTGACTTTCCCAAAACGTGCCGCAATTGTCAGCGCAGTTATCAAACCTTGAGTGAGTTTATTCGTGACACCGTTTCTACTACGCCAGAAACCGGACTCAAACAAGGTTTTAACGACGAGGAGCAGGCTATTGTCGAGCTGCTGCGCAATTGCCAGTGTGGTTCAATACTCATGAGCCCGGTTCATAGTCGGCGTGGCAATAGTGATTTGGCGAGTGAATGCCGTGAGCAGTTTGATCAGTTGGTGGCACAAATGGCTGCGACAGGGCGAACGCATGAGTCTGCGCGAGAAGATCTACGCCAAGTCATTACCGGTGGCTATGGCGATATTCTCGAACAGTTGAAAAAAATCTCGAGGCCGCGCCGCCCTAGCTAGGCTTGCTGTTAGGCGCTAGGCGCCGATAATGCCTGGCACTTCAATTTCAATCGGTGATTTTTGTTCGATTTCTTCAGCCTTGGCGTCGCGAACCCCCGTTACTTTAATATCGTAATGTAACGTCATCCCCGCCCAAGGGTGGTTGCCATCAGCCGCTATGTTGCCATCTTCAATACCAACAACGCGAAAGCGGTGAAAACCAGTATTGCTCGGCAGGTCGAAGGTCATACCAATTTCAGGTTCTTCGTCACCCATATCAAACTTATCGATGCTAAACATACGCAGCAGTTCCGGGCTGTGTTCACCGTAGGCATCAGCGGGCGCAATGGCAACAGAAAATTCGTCGCCACTCTTGTGGCCTTGCAGGGCGTTTTCCAGGCCGACGATCAATGCACCATGACCATGGACATAGCTACGATCTTCATCGACCTCCATTAAAATATTGTCATCATCGTCTTTTAAGGTGAATTGAAAATAACCCACGCGGTTTTTTTCGATGGTGATGTCGTTGTCCATGATCATTTTTACCTAGTTTTAGTGGCTACTTAGTTAGCAAACCGTTAAGAAATCAGGTGGCAGTTTAACGGTTTTAAGCCGTCTTTCAAGTTTCATTGGCCCAATCCTGCGGTTTTAAGAAGGTCTCATAGAGTTCGGCTTCAGGTGTGCCGGTATCAGGCTGATAATTATATTGCCAGCGAACCAGTGGCGGTAGCGACATTAAAATCGACTCAGTGCGGCCACCGGTTTGCAGGCCAAACAGCGTACCGCGGTCATAGACCAGGTTAAATTCGACATAACGGCCACGACGATAAAGTTGAAATTGGCGTTGTTTATCACCAAAAGGGGTGTCTTTTCGCCGTGCAATAATAGGTCGGTAGGCGTCAAGAAAATGATCGCCAATGCTTTGCATGAAGGCAAAGCATTGTTCAAAGCTGCCCTCATTGAGGTCATCAAAGAAAAGCCCGCCAATACCGCGTGGCTCGTTACGGTGCTTGAGAAAAAAGTATTCATCACACCATTTTTTATAGCGCGGATAGACATCGTCGCCAAAGGGTGAGCAGGCTTTACGTGCTGTTTGATGCCAATGGATAGCGTCTTCTGTAAAACCGTAATAGGGCGTTAGGTCAAAGCCGCCGCCAAACCACCAAATAGGGTCTGCGCCGTCTTTTTCGGCGATGAAAAAACGAATATTGGCGTGTGAGGTGGGTGCATAAGGGTTATGCGGGTGCATAACCAGCGAAACTCCCATCGCCTCAAAGCGGCGTCCCGCTAGTTCAGGTCGATGCGCGGTGGCCGACTCGGGCATGTTTTCGCCCATGACGTGTGAGAAATTAACACCACCTTGTTCAAAGACAGTGCCATTGTTGAGTACGCGACTACGACCGCCACCACCTTCATCACGTAGCCATGAATCTTCGAGAAAGCGGCCACTACCATCTTCTTGTTCAAGCTCGCTACAGATGTGATCTTGCAGGCCAAGCAGATATTGCTTCACTAACTCAGTGTTCGGGATTTCCATTGTTTTATTCAATTCGCCCTTATTATTTCATCGCTGAGGGCATCGATGATGATGCTGGGTTGAGCCAGCCCACCGGTCGCGCCATGAACGATTTTATCAATGCCTGCAAGTTTACGCCTGACCGCAAGACTGTTGCGAGCCGGAGTTTGGCCTTTACGATTGGCGCTGGTCGAGACTAAGGCGCAATCGCAGCTTCGGCACAGGGCTGCTGCAATAGGATGGGCTGTGACGCGCACGGCAATTTTATCATGCTTGCCGCATAACCAGGCGGGCGTGTGCCGTGCTTTGGGCAGCAACCACGTTACTGGTCCAGGCCAGGATTTTTCTATCTTCTGATAGATAGAATGAGGCAGCTCGCTAATATAGGGCTGAAGTTGCTCAAAATCTGCGGCAATGAGAATGAGACCTTTATCAAGTTGCCGTTGCTTTATAAAAAGCAGTCGCATTACGGCAAGATAATCCATAGGGTTACAGCCAATGCCATAAACTGCTTCAGTTGGGTAGGCAATGATCCCCCCATTACGCACAATGTCTGCCGTACGGCGTAGTTGCCAGTGGGCGTGAGCAGGCATGATCAAAGGCTCCCTAATTATTAGGCCAGTTTATTGGCTTAGGCGTGCAATGGCGCGGTGGCCAATGTCCTTGCGGTATTGCATGTCGGCCCAGTCAATCGAATTAACCGCGGCGTAAGCGGCGTATTGGGCTTGCAGCGCATCATCACCTAGGCCGCAAACACAGAGCACACGGCCACCGTTAGTGACAATATGGCCATTACTAGTCGCTGTGCCAGCATGGAATGCCTTGGCATCTTGCACGGCATCTAGGCCTGAAATAATATCGCCTTTACGATAATCATTTGGATAGCCTCCGGCAGCAAGCACCACACCAAGGGCAACACGTGGATCCCATTCAGCGCTGACAGTGTCTAGTTTTTTATTGAGCGCAGCAAAGCAAAGCTCAACCAGGTCGCTTTGCAAGCGCATCATAATGGGCTGTGTTTCGGGGTCGCCAAAACGGCAATTAAACTCTAATACTTTAGGTGTGCCGTCGGCAGTGACCATGATGCCAGCATAAAGAAAACCAGTATAGGGCGCGCCTTCAGCGGCCATGCCTTTAACAGTGGGCATCATGACTTCGTTCATGATGCGTTGATGCAAGGCCTCGTCGACGATGGCTGCTGGCGAATAAGCACCCATGCCGCCGGTATTAGGGCCTTTATCCCCTTCGTCACGCGCCTTGTGATCTTGTGATGTGGCGAGTGGCAAAATATTTTTGCCATCGACCATGGCGATAAAGCTGGCTTCTTCGCCTTGCAAAAATTCTTCGATAACAATACGTTCGCCAGCGCTGCCGAACTTGCCGGCTTGCATCATGCTGTGAATGGTTTCGACACCATGTTGTAGGTTTTCGACAATCACTACGCCCTTGCCTGCCGCCAGGCCATCGGCCTTAATGACAACAGGAAGTGTTTGTTGTTTTAAATACTCAATAGCAGTGTCAGCGTCAGTAAAGCTGGCGTAAAACGCTGTAGGAATATTATGGCGCTGGAGAAAATCTTTGCTATAAGCCTTGGACGCTTCAAGTTGCGCGGCTTTTTTTGATGGGCCAAAGCAGGCTAAGTTGTTTGCCTGGAATAGATCAACGATACCGGCGACTAACGGCGCTTCAGGGCCAACAATGGTAAGCGCTATATTATTTTCTTGAGCAAAGCCCAGTAGGGCTTGGTGGTCATCAACGCCAATGTCGATGTTTTTTACCCCGGGCTCAAGTGCAGTACCAGCATTGCCTGGTGCAACGAAAACGGTTTTAACGCTTTCAGATTGCGCAGCTTTCCACGCCAATGCGTGCTCGCGGCCACCACCGCCTATGATTAATATATTCATCGATTGTTCTCGCCAAGGCCTGTGCTAGTGACGAAAGTGACGCATACCGGTAAACACCATAGCAATATTGTGTTCGTTGGCAGCTTCTATCACTTCATCATCACGAATGGAACCGCCGGGTTGAATGACAGCAGTGACACCCACTTTGGCGGCACTATCGAGGCCATCGCGAAAGGGGAAAAAGGCGTCCGAGGCCATGACGCAACCGCTGACATCAAAGCCCGCATCCTGTGCTTTGCTGGCGGCAATGCGCGCGCTATCAATACGGCTCATCTGACCAGCACCGATACCGACGGTAAATTGATCGCGGGCATAGACAATGGCGTTGGATTTAACGTATTTAGCTACTGACCAGGCAAAGCGTAGATCGCGCATTTCATCATCGCTGGGCGTGCGTTGGGTTACGACTTTAATCATGTCATCGTCAAGTTGGCCATAATCACGATCTTGTACTAATAGACCGCCATTGATGCGTTTGTAGTCGTATTGCTGCGTCGTCGGCGCCAGCCATTCACCGCAAGTCAAAACCCTGACATTAGGCTTTTCAGCGAGCACCGTGCGGGCGTTATCACTGATGCTTGGCGCGATGATCACTTCAACAAACTGACGTTCAATAATGGCACGTGCAGTCTGTTCATTAAGTGTTTGGTTAAAGGCGATAATGCCGCCAAAGGCAGAGGTGGGGTCACAGCTAAAGGCGCGCTGGTAGGCGCTGAGCAAGTCGTCGCCATGAGCAACGCCGCAGGGGTTGGCGTGTTTAACGATGACACATGCGGCCGAGTTGTTCATTGCTTTAACACATTCCAGTGCAGCGTCAGCGTCGGCAATATTATTGAATGACAAGGCCTTGCCTTGTATTTGCGTGGCGTTAGCAATGTTACCCGTTGTGGTGTCAAGGTCTTGGTAAAACGCGGCGCGTTGATGCGGGTTTTCGCCATAACGCAGTGACTGCGCTTTTTTAAATTGCACGCTGTAGCTGGTCGGGAAAGGATCGGCTGGTTCGTGATTAAGGCTGCCCAAATAGTTTGATACGGCGCCATCATAGTTGGCGGTATGGGCAAAGGCTTTTTGTGCTAACTGCAAACGGTTAGCATCGTTAACGCTACCACCATTGTTTTTTAGTTCATCGATCAGTGCAGCGTAATCGTCGGGGTCAGTGACGATGGTCACTGCTGCGTGATTTTTCGCTGCCGCGCGTACCATCGCAGGGCCACCGATATCGATATTTTCAATGGCATCATCAAACGAGCAACTTTTTTTAGCAATGGTTGCAGCAAATGGATAGAGGTTGACGCAAACCAGATCGATGTAATCGATACCCTGTTCTTTTGCGACGTTATCGTCGATGCCACGACGACCAAGAATACCCCCGTGGATTTTAGGGTGCAGCGTCTTGACGCGACCGCCCATGATCTCTGGAAACCCAGTATGTTGCGACACCTGCGTAACATTGATACCATTTTTTTCAAGTAACTTGGCAGTGCCGCCAGTGGATAGCAAGCTGACACCCAGTTGGCTCAACTCGCGAGCAAACTCAATGACACCACGTTTGTCAGAAACACTAATTAAAGCACGACGAATATTCATAATGATTAAGAGCTCAAGCCAAAAAGGGTAAAAATATGCTTAGGAGCCTCTGATGTGTCTGGGACAGTGAGATTGTGTCTAAAATTTTTCAGATCGAGACGCGAATCGCAGTCAATAGTGGGGCTATTGGCAAGATTAGCAACGAAGAGCTGGAAGAGTTTAGGCGCAAGATCGTGTTCCATGACACATCAGAGGTTCCTTAGTGTGGGATACCGTAGTGACATAGTTTTTTGCGTAAGGTAGCGCGATTAATACCTAATAGGCGCGAAGCCTGGCTGAGGTTGCTACCGCACTGTTCTAGTACGGCTTCAAACAGTGGCTTTTCTACTTCGCTGAGAACCATTTTGTAAAGGTCTTCAGGCATATGGCCATCGAGATCGTTGAAATAGTGCTCTACAGCAGTCTTGACATGACCATTTAAAGGTAACGGTGTTTCTTTATGGGCAAATTCGTTTATTTTTATTACGTTTTCAGATAATGCACTCACGCGGCTTGACCTATTTTATTTTCTAGTTGATCAAAGAACGATCGCGCCATAGCGAGCTGTGCGTTAGTGCTTTCAACATGGTTCATTGCATGCCGAAAAGCAGCACCATCTCGCTGCCCCTTACTGTACCAAGAGATATGTTTACGCGCGATACGCACCCCGCTGTACTCGCCATAAAAGGCATATAGATTTTCGAGATGCGCGATCATAATATCACGGATTTTATGTACAGGTGGGTCATCCAATAATTCATTGTGTTGCTAATAGTGATCGATAATTCCTAACAACCAAGGACGACCTTGTGCGGCACGGCCTATCATGACCGCGTCGGCTTTTGTGTAGTCAAGCACCTCGCGTGCTTTTTGTGGTGTGGTGATATCACCGTTGGCAATAACCGGAATATTGATTGAACTTTTGATCGCAGCGATGGTGTCATATTCTGCATTGCCCTTATACGCACAAGCACGCGTGCGGCCATGAATAGCCAGCGCTTGCACACCACAGTCTTCGGCAATGCGGGCAATATTGACACCATTACGATGATCGGTATCCCAACCAGTACGAATTTTTAATGTGACCGGCACGTCGACGGCACGTACAACGGCTTTTAAAATGGCTGCGACTTTATCTTCATGTTGCAGCAGCGCCGACCCAGCCATGACGTTACAGACTTTTTTTGCCGGACAGCCCATATTAATGTCGATGATCTGTGCGCCATTATCGACATTATGTTTGGCGGCTTCAGCCATTAATTTTGGGT
Organism: Gammaproteobacteria bacterium; assembly: GCA_016765075.1. Lineage (NCBI taxonomy): Bacteria > Pseudomonadati > Pseudomonadota > Gammaproteobacteria > Gammaproteobacteria bacterium. The sequence goes on along the minus strand of JAESQP010000139.1, from coordinate 16,244 downwards.
CAGTGCCAGCGATTTGCACTGAGCATGGTTCAACTTCACCGTCGTGATTAGCGCGACGTTTGGTTTTTTCGCTACCCCATAACAGTGAATTTGATGACACCATCTCGGACACTGCCATGCCAGCACCGAGACTCTTGCATAGTTGGCGAAACGGACGGTCGGTCACGCCAGCCATGGGCGCGAGTACGACGTTGTTGCGTAGTGTGTAAGGGCCAATTTGAAACATAGGGTTTTTAAGGAGCCTCTGATTTATTCAGGACGAAGAGCACAGAGTGCTCCGCGGGCGCCTGGCTGGATACTTTAGAGTTCATGAATAGATGGGAGGTCACTTAATAAAGGCGTGAGCGCGCGGCCTCAGTAATGGAAAAAAGGGAAAACATGATACTAAACTTTACTTGGCCGATGGAAGCTTTGTTTATTTTTTTGGGGGAGTGCTAAATTGAAATTCAAAGGCAACGGCACTGTTGCCAGGGTCAACCAGGTTAAGTGAGACGCGTATCAACTGTTGTGGCGGTATACCGGCGTTGAGGTCAAGATTGTCTACTAAATACTCGTGTGGGCTGAATTGGCGCTGTGCGACCACCTGCCCATCAATATTTTTAAAGCTTAGCCCAAGTACAGGAAAATCGATGGCCTGGGTGCCTTGGTGGATGATGGTGACATTGACTTGCACCGCGTTAGTGGTGGCGGGGTGTGCAATCACCTCGCGGCTAACGATGCGTAGCGTCTGGTATGGGTCGTTGGCGCTATGGTCACATGGCAGCCATTGGCAAAGTAGCGATAGCCAGGCTTGCGTTGCTGGATAGGCGCGTAATTGTTGCTGAAAGCTAACGCTGAGTTGTATGGTGAGCAAGGCGATTAATATTAAAACAAGTGCTATCCCCCAGTACGAGCGACGCGGTAGATGAAGCTGGCTATGATGGTGCAATGTTTGCCTGCGCAGCGCTGCTTTAATGTCGTATTTGGGTTCTACAGGTTTGGTCATATCAGGGCTTGTTAACACCGCTAAGGTCGCAGTCCCTTCGGGTTGCGCCCAGAATCGAGCCAGCCGTCGTTACTTGTCGTTTATTTAGAACCACTAAATTCTCTCCTCGTGCCTCGCCTGGCTCGATTCTGGGCGGCAACGCTGCGACCTTAGCGGTGTTAGCAAGCCCTAGTATTTCGTACATTCTATTAATAGCCAACCCTCTTTTTCGCGCGGTGGTGCAAGTTGAAACCACGGTGAATAGGCATTGTGGATACAATCGTGATGTTCTAATAATAGCCCCGACAGTATCAGTTTTGCGTCTTGTTTACACAGATCGGCCAAGGTTTTGGCAAGATTAATTAAAGGCTGCGCAAGAATATTGGCAAAAACAATATCCACAGGCTCGCTATTGGGCTGGTTGTTAAATTCGTCCGGTAAGTATGTGTTGATTTGGCTCCGACATTGGTTTTTTTCTGCGTTGGCGGCAGTGGCAATAATGGCTTGGTCATCATGATCGATGGCATGGACGTGGTTAGCACCACATTTGACTGCTGCAACGGCTAAAATGCCTGAGCCACAACCGTAGTCGATGACTGCTTTGTTAGCAAAATCGCAATTATCGATCCATTCCAGGCAGAGCGAGGTGGTGGCATGTGTGCCAGTACCAAAGGCCAGGCCGGGATCGAGGCTGACGATGCGCGCATTCTGCGGCGCAGTGTGTTCGCCCCAACTGGGGATAATCCACAGCCGTTTGCCAAAACGCATGGGCTTAACGTGTTCGAGACAGCGCCGTTGCCAAGCTTCATCTTGCAAGGTTTCGATTGTAAAAACGGGTGTCGGCTCAAGGCGTTCGCCGCACAGTTGGCTGAATTGCTTTGCTAAGGTGCTTGGATCTTGGTCGCCTGTAAACAAGCCAACGACCTTGGTGTTTTGCCACTGGCTTTCACTGTGCGGTACGGTTTCGTACAGCGCTTCTTCGGCGCCATCTTGCAATGTTACGGCAAGCGCGCCGATAGACTCTAGGTGTTCCGTAACCGCATTACTATGATTGGCGTTGACACTAACAATAATTTGTAACCACTTGGCATGAGCATTCATAAGTCAGGCCACCTAAACCATTGCATTGGGGCTTGGCGTTGAATTAGCTAATACCGAGTTTACGTTCGAGGTAATGAATGCTGGTGCCGCCGATAGCAAATTTGCTGTCATCAATCAGGCTTTGGTGTAGCGCTATATTGGTTTTAATACCGTCAATGACAATTTCATTTAAGGCATTACGCATGCGCGCTAAAGCCGATTTTCGATCCTCACCATGGGCAATTAATTTAGCGATCATCGAATCATAATAGGGCGGGACGGTATAGCCACTGTAGAGATGGGAGTCGATGCGAATACCCGGACCGCCAGGAACATGAAACTGTTTTATAGTGCCAGGTGACGGCATAAAACTCTCAGGATCTTCGGCGTTAATGCGGCATTCAATAGCGTGGCCACTGAGCACAACGTCATCTTGTCGTATGGACAGTTTTTCACCTGCTGCGACGAACAGTTGTTGTTTAACTAAATCAATACCGGTAATCATTTCCGTTACCGTATGTTCGACTTGTAGTCGCGTATTCATTTCGATGAAATAAAATTCACCGTTCTCGTAAAGAAATTCAAAGGTACCGACACCCCGATAGTTAATATCACGACAGGCTTTAGTGCAGAGTGAGCCGATTTTTTTTCGGGTCTTGGCATCGATGCCGGGTGCTGGCGCTTCTTCAATCACTTTTTGGTGGCGGCGTTGCATCGAGCAGTCACGCTCGCCAAGGTGGATCGCATTACCGTGCTCATCCGCCAATATTTGTACTTCAATATGGCGCGGGTTTTCCAGGTATTTTTCCATGTAGAGCATGTCATTAGCAAAGGCATTGGCCGCCTCGGTACGTGTCAGTGAGATAGCCGTAAGTAGGCTTGCCTCGGTATGTACGGCGCGCATACCGCGGCCACCACCACCGCCAGCCGCTTTAATAATAACGGGATAGCCAATCTCGCGAGCGATACGTAAATTAGTTTCGTTGTTGTTGCCCAGCGGCCCATCAGAGCCAGGGACGCAAGGAATACCAGCCTTTTTCATCGTCGCAATGGCAGATACTTTGTCGCCCATAGCCCGAATGGTGTCAGGCCGGGGGCCAATAAAAGTAAAGCCACTTTGCTCAACGCGTTCAGCAAAATCAGCATTCTCAGAGAGAAAACCGTAGCCAGGATGAATCGCAATCGCATCAGTAACCTCGGCAGCGCTGATGAGTGCTGGCACATTAAGGTAGCTATCGACAGAATTGGCGCCACCGATACAGACGGATTCGTCAGCCAGGCGCACATGTTTAAGATCACGGTCAGCGGTTGAGTGAACGGCGACAGTGCGAATGCCGAGCTCGCGACAGCCACGCAATATACGCAGCGCAATCTCACCGCGGTTGGCAATTAAAACTTTATCAAACATCAATGATTATCGCTGTGTTTAGTCAATCACGAAAAGCGGTTGATCAAATTCGACGGGCTGGCCATTTTCGCCGAGAATTTCTTTAATGGTGCCGCTGGCGTCAGCCTCAATTTGATTAAGCATCTTCATCGCTTCAATGATGCATAGCGTGTCGCCGGCATTGACTTGAGCACCAAGCTCGACAAAAGGCTTGGCGCCGGGCGCAGCCGAACGATAAAAAGTACCGACCATTGGTGCGCGCATAATGTGCCCACTGGCAACGGTTTCAGCCACGCTTTCTACTGCGGCGGCAGGTGTTGGAGCTGCGGCAATGGGCATAGGTATACCGGGCGTGGTGATAACCGCGGTGGTGGCGCTACTGCCGCGGCTTATGCGAACCGATTCTTCACCTTCGTGAATCTCAATTTCGTTAACGCTCGATTCTTCCAGTAACTCGATGAGTTTTTTAACTTTTCTAATATCCATAAGAGGGTTAGGCCTGTCTGGTGGTTGGTGTTGCTGACATTGCTTTTAGATAGTTGTCAGCGGCGTTCAGGGCAAGTTGGTAACCGTGCGCACCAAGGCCACTAATCGTGCCCAACGCCTTGGCCGAAAAATAAGAATGCTGGCGAAATGACTCGCGAGAAAAAATATTGGATAAGTGAATTTCGATAAAGGGAACGGCAACCGCGCTGATCGCATCAGCTAACGCAATACTACTATGCGTGAATGCGGCCGGGTTAATAATTAAAAAATCGACTTTTTCGACTTTAGCTTGTTGCACCCTGTCGATCAGCTCGTGTTCGGCATTACTCTGAAAGGCGCTAAGCTGATGGCCAAGTTTAGTAGCGCTCGTTTCAAGCTCAGCAATAATGTCGTTGAGCGACGTACGGCCATAGATACTCGGTTCGCGATCACCGAGCAGATTAAGATTGGGGCCATTAACGACCAGTATATTAGCCATTGATTCTTCTTTTCAGTAGAGTTATTCGCTAAATAGAGGCGAATTTCGGTAAAAATCCGACATCTTACAAAAATTGAACTGAGAAGGAGTTTGCCCCCTATTAATTGGCTTGTCTAGCGGTTTCTTGGTGATTTATTAATAATTTACAGGAAAATCGCAGCATTTTGACGAAGTTAGTGTTTTTTGTGCGCTCATGAATGGGGCATTATTCGTTAGGCGTAGAAATAATAGAGCAATTACGGTTTTTGCAGGAAGGCAATTGCGACCAAGCAAATCTATAGGATGCCTAGTAAATAAAGCAGCAAAAAAATCATCGCTGCTGCCGAACAAAGCAGCATAGCTAACACCAACAAGGCCATAAACGCGCGCATGGTGCTTACTCTAGACTCTGTTCGAGTTCTTGGTAGCTGATATCAGCTACCAGATGCAAAGAGGCGTGACATTGTGGACAATGCATCCACACAGGTGGCCATTGATGATGATCGAGGTGAATATCGACTTCCGTTTTATGCACTGGACACAAACCGACTGCACGCTCAACATGCGTTTTTGACCGTAACTGCTGAACAAGTAAAACAATACCGCCAATCAAAAACCCCGGTACGGTAATAAAATGCAGGATTGGAATCAGGGCAGTCAGCGCGGCGGCCAACCAGCAATAGGCAAGCATTAATACCGCACGATTCACGCGCACACCATGGTTAAATGCGCGGTAATGCAACATACCTTGGCCACGACCATGCTTATCGTTATCAAAAAATAGCGCTAATTGCGACGTTTTACCCTTAGGTAGAGCCATCATAATTGGGGGTTAGCTTGTTTTATTCTCATAAAACTTATTATATCGTGAATCGATCGCAGCCATGTTGATTGGGGCTGACATAGCTGTGAATAGCAAATGCTATACTTCTCGCGCACTCTATATAGACTGAAAATTTAATAGAATAAAAACGGAACCCCTCTATGAGCACCCTGATCAAGCGTTTATTCTTTGCCTTCCTGATAATGATTGTACTTGTCATTGTCGCGCTGGTTGCTGCCTATTTTTTAATCGATGCCAACGCATTTAAACAAAAAATCATTACCGAGGTGCACAACGCTACTGGTCGTGAATTAACCATTGATGGTGATCTCGATATTTCACTCTTTCCGTGGATTGGGCTCAGTGCTAATAACGTTAGCCTTAGCAATGCCAAGGGATTTAGTGACAAACCGTTTGCCAGTCTTGATCGTGCTGAATTTGCTATCAAGCTATTACCTGTTTTCCGTAAAGAAATCGAAGCCGATGCCATTACCCTGCATGGACTCAAACTTTACCTTGGCGTTAATAAACAAGGCGTGAGTAACTGGGCCGACCTGACCGGAGCCAGCACAGAAAAAACATCACAGCCTGAAAATAGTAATGCGCTGGCTGGCCTTTCAGCATTCAGTATTGGTGGTATTGATATCCGTGATGCAGAGATTGTCTGGGATGATCAGCAGACGCCGCAAAAATTCACGGTTAGTGGCTTTGATCTAAACGTCGGTACTATCTTGCCAGGCAAACCTGTGGCGCTAAAAATTGACTTCGATGTCGATAGTGAGCCTAGGATCATTGACGGACATATCAACATAAAGGGCGTTACCAGCGTCGATTTAGCCAATCAACTGGTTGCTATTAGTGATTTCAACTTCATTAGCACACTTAATGGGCCGGCGTTGCCAACGCAAGCGATGGAAGTAAGGCTCAGCAGTGATCTGAGCCTGGACATGGCAAAGGATGCCTTGTCACTGCAAAACCTCGTCTTTGCTACCTTGGGTATTCAAGCCAAAGGACAATTAACGGCTAGCCAATTATCTAGTTCGCTGCAATTTAAAGGCCAGATTGATATCGATGAATTTTCTTTACGTGAGTTGCTATCAAAGCTCGGCATCACCATAGAAACTGCTGACCCCACTGTTTTAGCAAAGACAAGTCTTAACGTCGATTTTTCTGGCAACACTAATAAACTGTCGCTAACCAGTCTCGGCGTTAAACTGGATGATACACAGCTAAGTGGTGATTTCAGTATCTCTGAGTTTAGCAAGCCTATGATTAACGCTAAACTAAAATTAGATAGCATCGACCTCGATCGCTACCTACCCCCGCCTGTGGAAGATAGTGCTGCTGCCAATACGCCAGCCTCTGGCACTGGCAACAGCCCTGCTACTACACCAGGAGCGGTTGATAATAGCTGGATGCACCCCTTGCGCACCTTGCTTGCCAAGGCGCAATTTGATGTCGGCGCACTTAAAATCAATAAACTGACGCTCACTCAACTGGCCACCACATTGACCGCAAAAGGCGGCTTAATCACACTACACCCATTAACTGCCTCGCTTTATAATGGCAGCTATCAAGGCCATATTCAGCTCAATAGCAATCTTGACACGCCCATCATCTCGGTCAATGAGAGCCTCAAGGATGTTAATGCTGGCGCCTTACTCAAAGATTTAATGAATGACGACAAAATTATCGGTACTGTCAACGCTCAGGCCAAACTGACTATGCGTGGTTCGACGCCAGAGCAAATAAAGAAAACAGCCAATGGCGATATTCAGTTTTCTTTTATTAACGGTGCAGTGAAAGGCATTAACATATCAAAGATCATTCGCGATGCGAAAGCAACGTTATCTGGCAAAAAAACCAGTAGCGATGGTGAGCCGCAACAAACTGATTTTGCCGAACTCAGTGGTACCGCCAATATCAAAAGTGGTCTCCTGCAAAACCAGGATCTTTTAATGAAGTCACCTTTTTTCCGCATTGCTGGTCGCGGCAAAGCTAATCTTGTTAACGAGTCAATCGATTATTTTATTGAAGTTGCGATCGTCGAAACCTCGAAAGGTCAAGGTGGTAAAGAGCTCGACAGCCTCAAAGGCTTAACAATACCTGTAAAAATTGGTGGCACCTTCAGCAACCCTAAGTTCAAGCCTGATTTTAAAGCCATGATTAGTGACGAAACCAAGAAAAAAGCCAAAGAAAAAATCGATAAAGAGAAAGACCGGCTCAAAGGTAAGCTGCTCGACAAGCTAGGCATAAAAGATAATGCCGCGGCTAACGATAGTGGTGAAATTGGTGTAACCACAGAAGCACCAAAAGAAAAGCTAGAAGATAAACTGAAAGATAAATTTAAAAGCTTGTTTTAGACAGGAAATGGCTGAAGCTAAATTTAGCGACCGCCTGCTTAGCTGGTTCGATCAGTACGGTCGCAAAGACCTGCCGTGGCAACAACAATCTTCCTATCATGTTTGGGTGTCGGAGATCATGTTGCAGCAGACCCAGGTCAAAACCGTTATTCCTTATTATCTGCGTTTTATCGTACGCTTCCCTAGTGTGAAAAAACTGGCCGCTGCCTCAATCGACGAGGTATTGCATCATTGGAGCGGGTTGGGTTATTACGCTAGGGGGCGCAATCTGCATCGCACGGCGCAAATCATCTGCCGCGAGCATGATACTAAGCTTCCTAATACCTTAGAACAATGGATTAATCTACCTGGCATTGGCCGCTCTACCGCCGCCGCGATTTTGTCCTTATCAAAAAACCAACGCCAGCCAATACTTGATGGCAACGTAAAACGCGTACTATCACGCTGCTTTGGTATAAGAGGCTGGCCGGGTATATCTGCCGTTGAGCAACGGCTATGGGATATATCAGAGCAACAAACGCCGACAAGAAGAGTCGCTAATTATACCCAGGCAATTATGGATCTTGGCGCAACGGTTTGTACCCGCAGCAAACCACTGTGTCACCTCTGCCCAATGAATAAACACTGTGTTGCTTTCAAAACAGAATCTGTCACCCTCTACCCAGGCAAAAAACCTAAGCGTACTTTGCCTGAAAAACATACCATCATGCTATTGCTGCGCAATAAGCAAAATGAGATCTTGCTACAGCAACGCCCACCAAGTGGTATTTGGGGCGGTTTATGGTGTTTTCCTCAATGCGATGTTGAAACTGATGTTTCACAATGGTGTCAGCAACAGCTTGGCCTTGGCATAGACAATATTTTAAATGGAATACCATTTAGCCATACTTTCTCTCATTACCGTTTATATGTCACGCCAATACATGCTCAAGTTACTGGTAACTCGGAAACAGTCATGGAGGGCGCACCTCAGCTTTGGTACAATCGCCAACAGCCAGCATCACTAGGTTTGGCCGCACCCGTAAGCAAATTACTGCAGCAGTTAAATTACGCACTATTTGGAAAACTATAATGAGCCGTACAGTACAGTGTGTACACCTAAAAAAAGAAGCCGAAGGTCTAAAAGCTGCCCCTTATCCTGGAGAGCTTGGCAAACGTATCTTTGACAATGTATCAATAGAAGGCTGGAAGGCATGGTTAAGCCACCAAACCATGCTCATTAATGAAAATCGTCTCAGCGCGCTTGATCCTAAGGCGCGTAGCTTCCTTGAAGCAGAGATGGAAAAATTCTTTTTTGGTGATGGCTGCGCTAAACCTGAAGGTTATGTAGCTCCTGAATAAACATATTCATCTTGGTTCAGCTTGACGTACACAGCCCAAACGCGTTTAATACTCGGCTCCGCGCTGGTCTGACATAATGGCCAGGTAGCGGGGTCGCGCAGCGACAGGGTAGGCAGGGGATAGAAAATCTATTATTTCCCAAAATGTAATTCTGCGCTGTAAAACTAAAAACGTGAAATGGCCAGGTAGCTCAGTCGGTAGAGCAGGGGATTGAAAATCCCCGTGTCGGCGGTTCGATTCCGTCCCTGGCCACCAATCCCTTGCCATAATATCTTGATTGCGCCCGGTGCTGGGACACGCAGCGCTAGCCCGTATTTCTCGTATACACCGCTTTACTGTCAGATACAACACGATCCCTCGAGGTTGACGCTACGATGAAAACACTTGGCTACCTGTTACTCACCTTCGCCTTCATCTGCGCTGCTTTCATCGGCTGGGTCTGGTGGATCAATAACCAAGCACAACTTTATCAAATCGAAAGGGCGCCACAAGTTGAAGCAACTTATGGCTTTACCGTGAGTACTCCTCAAATACGAGTAGATGACAGGCGCCGACAGGTAATTACAATACAGCCAAATAAAAACGGCCTACTATACGTTGCTGGCTTCCGTGAGAATGATATTTTACTGTCACATCAGATGACTGCTTTTTATAAGGCGCTATACCACCAAAATTCTGACACCTTGCACTTTAATGTGCTTGATGGCGGTGATGGGCTGCCTTTAAATCAGCGAGAATTGCGAACAATCACGCTACCACCATTAGTTAATTAACCACTGCATCTAACATTATCGCCGACTGGATAGAATAAACTAGGAATTATAATGATTTCAGCATTAATTGAATACGGACTCTTCTTTGCAAAAACGGCGACCTTATTGATCGCTCTGGTTATTGCATTAACCCTTATTTTTTCGCTCAGTCGTCGCGACAAAACCGCTGAACGTCTTATCATAAAAAATATTAACCAAAAATACGACACCATGCGTCAATTGATGGAGTATGAAGTTCTGGACAAAAAATTACTTAAAAAGACAAATAAAGAACATAAAAAAGAAAACAAAATAAAGAAAAAAGAAGGCGCTGACAAAACCAAACAGCGTCTCTTTGTATTAAATTTTAAAGGTGATATTCGCGCCACAGCGGTGGCGTCATTACGCGAAGAAGTCACTGCGCTACTCACCGTTGCCAACAAAGAAGATGAAGTCTTGTTGTGCCTGGAAAACTCCGGCGGCACGGTACATGAGCATGGCTTGGCAGCCTCACAATTATTGCGTATTCGCCAACGTGAGATACCGCTGGTTATCGCGGTAGATAAGGTGGCCGCAAGTGGTGGTTACCTTATGGCTTGCACCGCAAACAAAATTATTGCGGCACCATTTGCTATTATTGGCTCGATCGGGGTGCTTGCACAAATACCTAATTTTCATCGTATATTAGAAAAACACGGCGTCGATTTTGAACAAATCACCGCAGGAAAATATAAACGTACGATAACTATGTTTGGTAAAAATACCGACGAAGATCGGGAAAAATTAAAACAAGACCTGGAAGAAATCCATGATTTGTTTAAATCGAGCATTACTCAATACCGTGCAGAGCTGGATATAGAACAAGTTGCTACAGGTGAGCATTGGTATGGCCAACAAGCATTAGAGCTTAAACTTGTTGATGAGCTGATGACCAGCGATGATTACTTATTAGAAAAAAGTAAGGTTGCTGATCTCTTTGAGATTACCTACCAACAAAAGAAGAAACTCGGCAAAAAACTTGGCGCTGCCGCAAAAGGGATGTGGGAAGAGTTCAGTAATGATATGTCGACGCGTTGGAAACATTAAATTAAAGGCCTCAATCATTGAACACTTTATTTCGATAAGTGTTCAACCACGCCACGATCCTCTTCATTTTTTGTCAAAAAAGCATGATGCCAATCCGTTGGTGAATACCCTGTTTTTTTCTTAAAAGCTCGCGAGAATGTCGAACTATTCGGATAACCCACTTTATGCGCGATCAAGTTTACTGCGTGTCCTTTGCGTAAATATGTCTGTGCCAGACTAATACGCCATTCCAACAAGTAATCAGCAGGGGTTTGACCTAAGGTATCTTTAAACGTCTGGGCGAATTTAGAGCGTGACATTAAAGAGAGCTTGGCCATATCTTCGAGACGCCATTGCCGTGCCGGAGAGCGATGAATATTTTTTATTAACTTGCCAAGCTGTGGGTGTACCAAACCGCGTAACAAACCGGCTAGCGATTCTTCCTGTGTCAGGGCTAGTCTCAATAATTGAATCACAATGATTTCAGCAAGCCGATCAAGCATAACTTGTCGTGCATCCAAATCTAAAAAAGCCTCTTCAAATAACCAATGTGTCACCTTAGCAAGATTGTCCGAAGTAGATAACGGTATCACTATCGACTCGGGTAAAGCATTCGCAATTGGGTTATTGGGTCCGGCACCAATCTCGACTGTCGCGCAGACAATCTCAGCGCCCGCTGATTCGTCCGCTACCAATCTATGTGTCGTCGGCCTTGGGTAAAATATCAGCGATGGTTCTTCTATAAGAAGCGCTTCTTTATTTTGTCTTTGCAAGGTTAATCGACCACGACTGACTAAGTGGATATAACCATGATGCGATTGCGACTCTGAAAAATCAAACACGCCACAAATCGACCCACTATGAAATACCCGTGTCGATATCGACATATGATTTAATATTTCCGACAATCTATCCATGCTTAATATAACCCTATGCGGCCTGCTTGATCAGCACGCGGTTTTCTGGACGTTTAGTATCATATACCAGACTAATTGACACCTCGCAATTTCTCATACCGCTATAGTCATAGCCATGCAATCAAGCATAAAACTATTGGGCTTACTATTTTATTCACCAAAGAGGAATTCGTGATGAAAAAACCATTCAATTCATTGAAACACTTCACAGCAGGTCTACTGCTCACTCTCAGCAGCGGTGTATTTGCTGCGAGTGTGGAGATCAACACTAACGACAACGATACCGCAATCAGTGGCTACGATCCTGTTGCCTATTTTACCGACAGTAAACCAACCGAAGGCAAGGCTAGATATACCGCAGCATACAATGATGCAATCTATCAGTTTACTTCAGCAAAAAATCGTGATTTATTTCGCGCAAACCCTGAAAAATATGCGCCACAATATGGTGGTTTTTGTGCCTATGGCTTAACCAAACATCGTAAATTCGACGTCGACCCAACAGCATGGCGCGTAGTCGATGGCAAGCTATATTTAAATCTTAATGAAAAAGTTCAAAAGGTTTGGTTAAAAGATGTGCCTGGCAACATCGAATCTGCCGAAGAAATATGGCCAGAAGTGAAAGGTTCAACGGATGCTTACCTGGAATCAGTGAGCAGTTAAACCTATTGGTAATAGCAAGGGGGGGTATAGCTTTATACTCCCCTATTTATTGGAACCTCTGAATAAAAAACTAAGCGGCTTCATCAGGAATATATTGCCGCCAGTCGATATCTAAATCGCCTGCAACAAAAAACCACGGGTTCAACAATGACTCTTTAGTGTTGTATTTGAGTGGCTCGAATGACATTTCAGTTAAACGACCACCAGCCTCTTCGACAATACATTGCGCAGCGGCAGTATCCCATTCTGATGTCAGTCCAAAGCGTGGGTAGATATGAGCGACGCCCTCGGCAACCAGGCATAATTTTAAGGAACTGCCCATGCTGATTATTTCGTAATCACCAATTTTTTCCAGCATGCCATCAAGTGAGTCGCCACGATGTGAACGACTACCGGCAACTTTAAGCGTACCGCCTTGCCATTTTTTGCTGTTAATTTTAACAGGTGTTGCGCTACCTTCCTGCTTAAACGCACCATTGCCACGCGTAGCATAGTAAGTAATATTTTGTACTGGAACATAGATGACGCCAAGTACAGAATCATGATTATCAATCAATGCAATATTGACCGTGAATTCGCCATTACGTTTAATAAATTCTCGCGTACCATCAAGCGGATCCACCAACCAATAACGTTGCCAGGACTGGCGTTCGGCAAAAGAAATTTTTGCTGATTCTTCTGACAAAATTGGAATCTCTGGTGTCAGTTTTTTTAAGCCGTCAACAATACAGTGATGCGCAGCCATGTCAGCCTCAGTCAATGGTGATTTGTCGTCTTTTTCTGTCACCTCAAACTCACGCTTATAAACCTGCAAGATTTTTTCTCCTGCATGTTTGGCGATCGCTATCACCGTAGGCAATAAACTATTCAGCTCATCATTTGACATACTAAATATCCTTTAATTTGTCTCGCACAATATATAAAGCAGCTATGCTACGTGCTTCACTCATTTCACCACTGGTGAGCAGCTTAGTCATCTCGCTTAACTTCCAGGGGATCACTTCGATCTCTTCAGGTTCATCGCCCTGTAAGCGGCTCTCATAGAGGTTTTGTGCCAACACAATATGTGTTTCATGGCTGAGGTAGCTTGGTGCAATACTGACAGTACGTAAATGCTCTAGCGAATGTGCTGCATAGCCAATTTCTTCTCTTATTTCTCTATTAGCAGCGTCGAGCCAACCCTCTCCAGCCTCAACACCGCCTTTCGGTAAGGCCAATTCATATCGATGAACCCCGGCATTGTATTCGCGAATGAGTAAAACGGTATCGTTATCTAGCATAGGTACGATTAAGACGGCACCCACTGATGAGCTGAGCAAGCGCTCATATTCGACGGTAATGCCATTGCTGAACTTTAGTTGTAAGGACTCAATTTCAAACAAACGCGTTTTAGCAAGAGTCGATTTATCGATGATACGTGGCAGCGTCTTCGGCATAGTGTTTGAGCTATCCTCACACTGATGAGTTTACCAGTATGTTTATTAGCATGAAGTTGATGCTGTTTTAAGGCTGTTATAACCAACCAGGCTCATAACAACCAGCAAGGGAGGTTACTTAATATAAGGTATGCCGAATATTTTGGAGAATTATGTTCAGCAATAAACTAACTGGCCTTTTTTTTCGCCCATTGCTCGTGGCGGCCGTCCCACTTTTTAAAACGTTTACGGCAATACTTGTCGAGCTCTTTATCATTATGAAAGTGTAGTTTGAAGCTTTCTTCTGCTGGTTGGTCATATTCACAAAAATCGTTAGTGTGGTCACGACAAATTTGTGGCCGTGTGTCGTAAGTGCCACAGCGACCATCAGGCAGTAAATGATTACATTTCTGTGGAATCATTAAGTACCAGCCGTCATCGTCTTTATAAATCTCTAAATCACCGTGAGATATGACCCACATCAGGTGATCAAAATCTTTCTTCGACTTGGGTGTATCAATTTCTTGTGTGACATAACTGCAACATTTGCTACCTTGGCAAAAGCCGCATTTATTTTCGGGGGTGATTTCAGGCTTGATCGGGATGATCTTTGCTGATTTAGCTTTTTTAGCCATGATTAATTAGACCTTGCTGTAGAGCTGCGCACCTTTTGCTTCAAATTCTTTGGCTTTTTCTGCCATTCCCTCTGCCAGCACTTTATCGTCATCGAGCCCCATTTGTTTAGCATAATCACGCACTTCTTGGCTAATTTTCATCGAACAAAAATGTGGCCCACACATGGAACAAAAGTGCGCTACTTTAGCGGAATCTTTGGGCAAGGTTTCATCATGGTATTCGCGCGCACGATCTGGGTCGAGACCAAGATTAAATTGATCTTCCCAGCGAAATTCAAAACGCGCTTTTGATAAGGCATTGTCACGCACTTGTGCGGCTGGGTGGCCTTTTGCCAAGTCCGCCGCATGGGCAGCAATTTTATAGGTAATAACGCCTTCTTTAACATCATCTTTATTCGGCAAGCCAAGGTGTTCTTTGGGCGTGACATAACACAACATAGCGGTGCCAAACCAACCGATCATGGCTGCACCAATGCCTGAAGTAATATGGTCATAACCTGGGGCGATATCTGTGGTTAGCGGCCCAAGTGTATAAAACGGCGCTTCATCACAGCATTCTAACTGCTTATCCATATTTTCTTTAATCAAATGCATCGGCACATGACCCGGGCCTTCAATCATGGTTTGAATATCATGCTTCCAGGCAATCTTGGTCAGCTCGCCCAAGGTTTCTAATTCACCAAACTGCGCCGCATCATTGGCATCGGCAATAGAGCCGGGACGCAAGCCATCACCTAGTGAAAACGACACGTCATAGGCTTTCATGATTTCACAAATATCTTCGAAATGAGTATAGAGAAAGTTCTCTTTATGATGCGCTAAACACCACTTGGCCATAATTGAACCGCCACGTGAGACTATGCCTGTCATTCGCTTTGCAGTTAAAGGCACATAGCGTAATAACACACCTGCATGAATGGTGAAGTAATCGACGCCTTGTTCGGCTTGCTCGATTAAGGTATCGCGGAATAATTCCCAGGTCAGGTCTTCGGCCTTACCATCGACTTTTTCCAGGGCTTGATAGATGGGCACGGTACCAATAGGCACGGGGGAGTTACGTAATATCCATTCGCGTGTTTCGTGAATATTCTTACCAGTAGAAAGATCCATCACTGTATCGCCACCCCAGCGAATCGACCAGGTCATTTTTTCTACTTCTTCTTCAATGGATGACGTCACGGCTGAATTGCCAATATTACCGTTGATCTTCACTAAGAAATTACGGCCAATAATCATTGGCTCCACTTCGGGGTGATTAATGTTTAGTGGAATAATCGCGCGGCCACGAGCCACTTCATCACGGACAAACTCGGGAGTCACATGGGCAGGAATTGAGGCACCAAACGATTCACCTTTAACTTCTGAGCTGACTGCTGCGACTTGATCGCGCCGCTGATTTTCACGAATGGCAACGTATTCCATTTCTGGCGTAATAATGCCGCGCTTGGCGTAATGCATTTGACTGACATTGGCGCCAGCCTTGGCGCGACGTGATGGCCGTTGCGCAGTAAACCGAATGGCAGCTAAGTCAGGGTTCTTAGCTTGGCGGCGACCGTATTCAGAACTGATTTGTTCCAGTATTTCAGTATCACCACGCTCTTCTATCCATGCATTACGCATCGGCGCTAGGCCATTGCGCACGTCGATTTTGACATTTGGATCGGTATAAGGGCCCGATGTGTCATACACAACGACTGCGGGATTGTGCTCAACGCCTACGGTTAGTGGGGTATCGCTTAGGCTGATTTCACGCATTGGCACCTGAATATCGGGTCGTGAGCCTTCAACATAGATTTTGCGTGAGTTGGGAAAATTTTTGATGGCAGCCTGATCGACCTGTGCGGTCTGACTTAATATGCGCTCTGGTGCGTTCATGGTCATGCTCCTAAAAGTAAT
>JAESQP010000138.1 GCA_016765075.1 Gammaproteobacteria bacterium | reverse complement strand
TGTCGATTGTGGTTATAGTACTGTCGGCATGACGTAAATCAAGACCCACTCTTATTGTTTCTGGATAAAATAGAGACTCTCTAAATAATAAAACCCACTAAACTGAAAGGCGCTTGCGTATGTCACATAAACACGCCATGTATTTATTATTTTTTATTGTTCTGGCCGTCGTCGCTGGCGTTATCAGCGGCTGGATTTTCGGGCCTGCGATGCTATCTGTCGCCTGGATCGGCACCGTCTTTCTTAATCTGTTAAAGATGATGATCGTGCCATTGATTATGGCCGCAGTCATCAGCGGTATCGGCAGTCTTGGTGATATTCGCAAGCTCGGCACCATTGGCGGCACGACCTTACTGTTTTATGCCAGCACCACTGCTATCGCCGTATTCATCGGCATGGTTATGGTTAATCTCATACAGCCCGGCGTCGGTATCGATGCCAGCGCTGCCACCATACCCGACAGAGTCATTGGCAAAGAAGATACCGGCATCAGCGATATCATGCTAATGATGATTCAACCCAACCTCATTGAATCTGCGGCCAATACCCAATTATTACCCATTATTTTCTTTTCCATACTCTTTGCTGCAGCATTAACGACCTTAGGTAATAGCGGCAAAATCGTCATCGATTTTTTCCGTGGTGTTAACGATGCCATGATGAAGTTAGTCGTGTGGGTTATGTATCTTGCCCCTATCGGTATTTTTGGCCTGGTTGCCGGGCGATTAGGTAAAGCGGGTGGCGGCGAACAGTTTATGGCAGAAATTACCGCTGTCGGCTTACACGTTGTCACTGTCTTAAGCGGCCTCGCTATTCATTTTGTTGTCTTGTTTATTATTTTACTGGTCTTCACCGGCCGTGGCCGTGCTTATCTCACCGGCATGTTACGCGCCCTACTCACTGCCTTTGGCACCGCAAGCTCCGCCGCCACCTTACCTTTGACCATGGAATGTCTACGCGAAAACGGCATCAGTAAACGTTCTGTGCAATTTGTCGCACCACTTGGAGTCACCGTCAACATGGACGGCACCGCCCTCTACGAGGCCTGTGCTGCCATGTTTATCGCCCAAGCCTATGGCATCGACCTCACCATTGGCCAGCAATTCATCGTCTTTATTACCGCCACACTCGCTGCCATTGGTGCAGCGGGTATTCCTGAAGCAGGCTTGATTACTTTAGTCATTGTGCTGGAAGCCGTCGGCCTGCCGTTAGAAGGCATCGCGCTATTACTTGCAGTCGATTGGTTTTTGGATCGTTTTAGAACTAGCGTGAATGTTTGGGGCGACTCTGTGGGTGCTGCGGTGATAGATAAATTGGTGCCTCCTGAAAAAGAATCGGGCAGTAGTTAACGTTAAATACAAAATCATAGCGATATTGAAAGAACCCTTGGGGCAAAAACTGTTCTGCGAAAGCAAGACTTTTGATTGCTTTTGAGACCAAAAATGACGAATTCAGAAAAAGTCACTGGCCATATCACTTACCTCCAATATACTTCCCAGCTTCGGGAGTAAATGCTATCCCTCTTTTGCTGACAAATTCAAACGGCACTGAAATCGTTTTCATGCCGCCATTTTTCTGCACAACAAAATGAAGGTGTGGGCCGGTTGAATAACCAGAAGAACCCGATCTCGCTAACTTGGCGCCTGTCTGGACTAAATCACCCGGTTTAACCAATGCAGTCCCGCCTAAAATGTGGGCATAAGTCGCGTAGGTTCCATCCTCATGCAACACTTGCACGACATTGGCTTTATCAGCAAAGTATTCTTTCGTGCCACTATAGTAATAATTATCCTTTACATAGATCACGACACCAGCACGAGCGGCGGTGATATAGGTGCCAATAGCCATATCAAGGTCGACTGCATAGAAACTAGGCTCGGCGATATGTGAAAATCGCCCCTTGAAAGATTGTGTGATTTTGTGCTGCGTCTTCGAAGCTGAAGGAACGTGATAAACCGTACCATCGTGTTTTGCGCCAGGATCACCAAGCAGCCAATATAATTGGGCATCTGAGATGCCTACCCCGCTTTTATACGGGGCTTCATATAAGGTCGTTGTCGAGTTTTCTTCAATAACTGCATGAAGACGCCCTTTCTCAAAGAGACGAGATTTCACAACAATTTCAACTGACACATAAAACGGATTAACAATATTTAAGACTTCTCCTTCATTAGTCGTTTCAATAAACAACTTCGGGGCTATGTCTTTCTTCTCGGTAACGTTAATGTTTAGTTTTTCAGACTCAACTGGTGGCTCTTTATCGCCAAATACCCATGCGCCGTTTTCATCCTTATATTTATATATATCTACCGCTAACGTGTAAACAGGCATGAAAAAAATCACTACCAGTAGTATTCTTATATAACTAAACACCCTTCTTATTTTCCATGACTGTCACTCCAATACCGGCAGGGAGAGATCAAATCTCTTACATGATTCCCGCGAGCATACCCTATGTAAACAACCGTCTATTTTAAACGCTGTCTGGGGCCATTTCGACAACAGATATGCGCAAAGCAAGCAACACTTGCAACACAGGTACTGTAATGCATTATTTATAATCTACCGATGCTGATCCTCGAAACGAGGGCTGATATGTAACAATAGGAGGGTTGCCTGCTTTTATACTAAAAAATAATAGCAAAGCATAACTGAAAAATTCCGGACAATTTCTGCAATAATAGAAGTAGTTAAATATTCTCTTCAAACAAGGAAATTTTTGCTGAGTCCTTGAGCGCTTTAATCCACGCCGTATATTCATTATTGCCACGTGTACGTTGCTGTTGGTCTTTTAAGACTTGGCGTTGTTCATTGCTCAAACTGATTGCATCACCGTCTTTAATTGCAGTCATTTTCACCAGCGCATAATCACCGTTGCGCAAATCGATGATACTCGCTTGCTCGGAAGCTTCTGCCACTTTAAATATATTTTTCAAAATAACTCGATTAAGCTGGCTATCATTACGGTTATAGAGCTTTGTTTCTGTCCATGATAGTTCGTTTTCAGCAAGCTGTTCGGTAATATCATTGCCTGAATTGAAATCAGTGAGCAACCTTTCGGCCAGCTCTTGCGCTGCATTATTCGCAGCTTGATCGTTAAGGATACTATTAATTTCGTCGCGCACTAGATCAAGCTGTTTTGGCTTGGGTTCAACACGCTCTTTTAGCCGTAAAACGACAATACGATTGCCATTGATTTGCAGGGCTTCACTATTATTACCTTGTTCAATCTCATTAGAAAAAGCTGCATTACGCACTTGCTGATCACTGGCGATACCAGCACCACGGCCACGCTCAAACAATTCACTGGTTTGAATATCTAAGCCCAGAAGTTCTGCCGCGACTGATAGTGTTTCTGGGTTTTCGTAAGTGGTGTCAACCAGCAATTCAGAACGCTCTATAACAATATCGGCTGCTTTGTCACGTTTTAATTCATTTTCAAGCTGAGACTTCATTTCATCGTAGGTTTTACCACGTTGCTCTTGAATACTGGTCAACTTGATAACATGAAAACCAAAGCTTGATTGCACAAGTTCACTGACTTGGTCTTGTTCTAGCGCAAAGACAGATTTTTCAAAAGCTGGAACCATGACACCTTTGCCAAAGAAGCCAAGATCACCACCATTGCCTGCGGAACCGGCGTCATCTGAATGCTCGATTGCTAATTCAGCAAAATCTTCACCCGCATTAATGCGGTCAAGCAATGCCTGTGCCTTGGCGCGTATTTGTGCTATTGCGGCTGCATCAGCTTCTGAGTCAAATTCCAAGAGGATATGGCGAGCACGACGCTGCTCATCAACAAGAAATTCGGCTTTACGTTCCTGGTATTCAAATTGAACATCTTCTTCTTCGATGTCAATATCTGCTGTGTAATCGCTAGCATCAAGTACAAGATACTCTATGGATACCTGCTCTGCTGTTTGAAATCGATTACCGTTTTCAGCGTAATAACGTTGAATGTCGGCGTCGCTAATTGCTACCGCATCGATAAAACGACTGTGGGCAATAGTGATTACACTAACTTCACGTTGTTGATCACGCAATTTAATAAACGCATCAAGCTCGGTATCGCTGACAACACTGCTCTGTACAATACTACTAACCGCTTGGTCGATTAAGATGGCTCGACGTATACGCTGTTCAAAACCCTCTACCGATTCGCCCTGGATGCGAATTTGATTTTGATAACGCGCACTATCAAAAGTATCGTTGGTTTTAAACGCTTCGAGTGATTGAATGGTTGCGCTAAGCTGTTGATTGCCAATTTGTTGATCTGAGTCGCCGAGCTTAGCAAGTAAAATGTTTTCTTCAATCAAGGCATCTAATGCTTGATATTTAAGTGCGTCTTCGCTAAAAAAGGCAGGATTAAAATTTTCACCCAGTGTCACTTGCAAGCGTGCACGGTTTTGCAAATAGCGTCGCTGCAATTCGTTTTGGGTGATTTTTTCGCCATCAACTTCGGCGACATAAACATTGCTATCGGGCGTTAAATAATCAGCCAAACCCCAAAGGGCAAAAGTAGCGGTAATACCGATAACAATGATCCAGGCGATAACACCTGTTGCACGTTGACGAATAAATTCAAGCATAGGAAGGTTTTATTGTGATGATTACGTGGGTCGAATAGTAACCCAGATCGGGGTCAGAGCCTAGCGTGGAATCCTAAATAGAATGCTGCTTAACAGAAGCATCAAAGGGCACAAGCATCCTTCGCTCGGTACCCCTGAGCTTTGTTCCGTACTCTTTACTGGCGGAGTGGACGGGATTCGAACCCGCGACCCCCTGCGTGACAGGCAGGTATTCTAACCAGCTGAACTACCACTCCTAATACTTCTGGTGGGTGCTGAGGGGATCGAACCCCCGACATTCGCCTTGTAAGGGCGACGCTCTACCATCTGAGCTAAGCACCCGCTGAAAGGAGCGCTATTGTACGGCATCCTTAAATCCCTTGCCAGCCTTAAATGCCGGGGATTTTGAGGCTTTAATTTGGATGGTTGCACCCGTCTGTGGGTTACGACCTTCACGTGCTGCACGGTGCTTAACAGAGAAAGTACCAAAGCCAACCAAGGCAACTTGGTCGCCACTTTTCAATGCACCGGAAATTGCGCTAATTGCGCCCTCAAGCGCACGGCCTGCTGATGCTTTAGAGAGCTCCGCAGATTCAGCAATGGCGTCGATCAATTCTGATTTATTCACTATATATCTCCTCAGTATTTATGTTGGGTGGCATAGGGTAAGCCAAAATTAGCCACTCGGATTTTGTATGAACCACACACCGAGAGAATGAAGCACAATCGGCGTAAAAGGGGGAACCTTTATACCAACTAGCAAAAAGCCCTGTCAAGCAGTGCCTGCTATAAATCAAGGGGCGGCTTGCAAAGAACACAGCAATTCATGACATTATTGGGTCAATGTGCGCGTAGCTGATCGTCTTTATTTTTAACGCCTGCGGCCCTTTTGCTGAGTAATTTTTGCACTTCATCTTCACTGAGCGGCTTTGGCATGTGCTGCAAGGCAACGGCAAAGACCTCATCAATCCATTTAACAGGACGAATGTCGAGTTTCTGCTTAATGTTGTCAGGAATTTCTTCAAGGTCACGTTTGTTCTCTTCCGGGATAAGTACGGTATCGATACCACCACGATGCGCTGCTAGCAATTTTTCTTTAAGGCCACCAATCGGTAGCACTTCCCCACGCAGGGTAATCTCGCCTGTCATCGCCACATTAGAGCGCACAGGAATGCCCGTTAGCGCAGACACCAGCACAGTACACATACCCACGCCTGCACTTGGGCCATCTTTGGGTATAGCGCCTTCAGGCACGTGAATGTGGATATCGTTGTCGCGATAAAACTCTGGGTCAATACCCAGCATGGCAGCTCGACTGCGCACCACTGTCATGGCTGCTTGTGCTGACTCTTGCATGACATCACCGATCTGCCCAGTAATTGATAGCTTACCCTTACCACCGACAACAGCGGCTTCAAGCGTGAGCAAATCGCCACCGACTTCAGTCCAGGCAAGGCCAGTGACCTGGCCAACATGGTCATTGGCTTCAGCAAGACCAAAACGGAAACGTTTGATACCAAGAAATTTCTCAATATTACGCGAGCTAATCTGCACAGTACCTTTATGTTCTCCCAAGGCTGCTTGCTTGACAACCTTACGACATATTTTTGAAATTTCACGCTCAAGGCCACGTACACCTGCTTCACGGGTAAAGTAACGAACGATAGAGCGTATCGCACCTTCTGATATTTTCAGCTCGCCGTCTTTGATACCGTTATTTTTCATTTGCTTAGGCACGAGATAGCGCTGTGCAATCGCCAGTTTTTCATCTTCGGTGTAACCAGACAAACGAATGACTTCCATACGATCGAGCAAGGCAGCAGGAATGGGTGCTAACGAGTTGGCTGTACAAACGAACATCACGTCTGACAGGTCATAATCTACTTCAATGTAGTGATCGTTAAAGGTGTGGTTTTGCTCTGGGTCTAACACTTCAAGTAAGGCCGATGATGGGTCACCACGAAAATCAGTGGCCATTTTGTCAATTTCATCTAGCAGGAATAGTGGGTTCTTAGTTTTCACTTTAGACAGGTTTTGAATAATTTTACCTGGCATAGAACCAATGTAAGTACGACGGTGACCGCGTATCTCCGCCTCATCACGCACACCACCTAAAGCCATACGGGTAAACTTGCGGTTTGTTGCGCGCGCAATGGACTGTCCTAACGAGGTTTTACCTACTCCTGGCGGCCCGACCAAGCACAATACGGGCCCTTTAAGCTTAGACACTCGCTGCTGCACAGCCAAATATTCAAGAATACGTTCTTTGACTTTCTCTAAACCGTAGTGATCTGTGTCAAGTATTTTTTTCGCGGCTTTAATATCTTTGGATATCTTGCTGCGCTTTTTCCATGGAATATTAACCATATAATCGATATAGTTACGCACAACAGTAGACTCTGCTGACATTGGCGACATCATCTTGAGTTTATTCAATTCTGACAGCGCTTTTTCTTTTGCCTCTTTAGGCATGCCTGCTGCATTAATTTTTTCGGCCAGCTCGTCGGTTTCATTTGGCACGTCATCCATGTCACCAAGCTCTTTTTGAATGGCTTTCATTTGCTCGTTCAAAAAATATTCGCGCTGGCTTTTTTCCATTTGTCCTTTGACACGACCACGAATACGTTTTTCGATTTGTAGTAAGTCAATCTCTGACTCCATCAAAGCCATTAAACGTTCAAGTCGTGCACGAACATCCATCATCTCAAGCAAGGATTGTTTTTCTTCAACCTTTAGCGACATATGCGCAGCAATAGTGTCGGCCAAGCGACTTGGCTCTTCGATACCCGCCAGCGATGAAATAATTTCGGGTGGCACTTTATTATTGAGTTTGGTGTATTGCTCAAACTGACTCAGAATTGAGCGCACCAAAACAGAACTTTCACGCTCACCAAGTGCTTCGGCCTCTAATGTGCCCACATTTGCCGCGAAAAAATCTTCGGCATCTTCTTCAAAGGAATGGACTTCTGCACGGTGCTGCCCTTCAACTAGAACCTTCACAGTGCCATCGGGTAACTTGAGCAATTGCAGAATGGTCGAGACAGTACCAATATGGTAGAAATCTTCGAGCTGTGGATCATCAATACTGGCATCTTTTTGCGCAACAAGCAGCACTTGCTTGTCTTTATCCATCGCCGACTCTAGCGCCCTGATCGACTTTTCACGACCGACAAAGAGTGGGATAACCATATGCGGATAGACGACAACGTCTCGTAACGGTAACACCGGAAAGTATTCTGAAGAGGAAATGGCTTCTTTTTTAGAGTCTTCGGTTTTCATAACGCGGGGCTACCAATTCCTGTCGGTAAATGAGTGACACCTAAGTGTAGTGTCTCATACTGCACTAACATTATGGGGCCGCGGACAAATAATCCAAGCTCCCACACGCGCCGCTTATTTCGCTGGCGTGTAGCAACCAGCCACTATCAAGTCTAATCCGCAGACGAATTACTCGCCAGCTTCGCTGGCTCATCATTCTCATAAATCAATAACGGCTCTGATTCACCCGTAATAACCCCATCATCGATAACCACTTTGCCAACATTTTCTAATGAGGGCAGTTCATACATGGTGTCGAGCAATACGTTTTCGAGAATAGAGCGTAAACCACGAGCACCGGTTTTGCGCTCCATTGCTTTGAGCGCTACGGCACGTAAGGCGTCTTCACGGAACTCAAGCTCCGTGCCTTCCATATCAAATAGCTTGATATATTGCTTGGTGATGGCATTCTTTGGCTGGGTAAGAATATCAATCAAAGCCTCTTCATCAAGCTCTTCTAGCGTCGCGATTAGCGGCATACGACCAACGAACTCGGGAATCAAACCATATTTGGTTAAATCTTCTGGCTCAACGGTGTGCAGCAATTCATTAGCAGACTGTTTATCTTCTTTGCTCTTTACTTCCGCAGAAAAGCCGATGCCACCCTTTTCTGAACGATCACGAATAATATTATCAAGCCCAGCAAAGGCGCCACCACAAATAAATAGAATATTCGTTGTATCAACTTGCAAAAACTCTTGCTGTGGATGCTTGCGCCCACCCTGTGGCGGAACAGAGGCAACGGTACCTTCAATTAATTTTAATAACGCTTGCTGCACACCTTCACCCGACACATCACGGGTAATTGAAGGGTTATCTGACTTACGTGAAATTTTATCAATCTCATCAAGATAAACAATGCCAGTTTGAGCTTTTTCTACATCGTAATCACATTTTTGCAGCAATTTTTGAATAATATTTTCAACGTCTTCACCGACATAGCCTGCTTCTGTCAGCGTGGTGGCATCAGCAATGGTAAACGGCACATTAAGCATGCGTGCTAAAGTTTCAGCCAACAAAGTCTTACCGCAACCGGTAGGCCCAATCATTAAAATATTACTTTTTGATAACTCGACGTCGTCTTTTTTGCCAGTGTCATTATTAAGACGCTTGTAATGGTTGTACACTGCCACTGACAACACTTTTTTGGCGCGTCCTTGACCTACTACATATTGATCAAGGATTTCACAAATTTCAGCAGGCGTCGGCAAACGATCATGCTCGGCACCTTCTTTCTCTTCGACTTCCTCGCGAATAATGTCGTTACATAGCTCCACACATTCATCGCATACAAAAACAGACGGGCCTGCTATCAGCTTACGTACTTCGTGCTGACTCTTGCCGCAGAACGAACAATAAAGCAGTTTGTCGTCGTCTTTCTTATTGTCTTTGTCGTCACTCATATCTACATCGCCTCTTGTCGATTGGCGTTATTTCTCAATTGGGTTACTTCTTGGCCGAGCTAATAGCATCGCTTCTATCTTCGATCACTCTATCTACAAGACCATACTCGACGGCCTGAGTTGCACTCATGAAATTATCACGATCAGTATCGCCAGCCACTTTTTTAATTGACTGACCGGTATGTTTAGACAGTATGCCATTCAAACGATCACGCACCATCAAAATCTCTTTGGCATGAATATCAATATCAGACGCCTGCCCCTGAAAACCGCCTAAAGGCTGATGAATCATCATGCGCGAATGTGGTAGGCAATAGCGTTTACCCTTTGCCCCACCAGCAAGCAGCAAGGCGCCCATGCTGGCAGCTTGACCGATGCACAAAGTGCTGACATCCGGCTTGATAAACTGCATAGTGTCATATATTGCCATACCCGAAGTGACTGAGCCACCTGGCGAATTAATATACAAATGAATATCTTTGTCAGGGTTTTCGGACTCGAGGAACAAGAACTGAGCGACCAACAAATTGGCCATGTAGTCTTCAACCTCACCAACCATAAAGATAACGCGCTCTTTGAGTAGACGCGAGTAAATATCATAGGCACGTTCACCACGAGCAGATTGCTCGACAACCATGGGGATATTCATTGACAAATACCCTCCAAATGTTTCAGGCGCCCCCACGCTTTCGCGGGAGCAGACTCTAGGAGTATTGTGTACATTGTGCCATTGATGTCTTTCACTATTCCACCGTTAATGTTCGTTCCATTTGAAGAAGCAATGATCACGCCTAAAACTGTTGCACCTCCACTTATTCTCTTTGTATTCCTTAACTGCGACGACCCATGATCTCGTCAAAATCAGCTTTCTTCGACTTCACGGTAGATTTTTCTACAATTAAATCAATAACTTTGTTTTCCAGCACCAAAGGCTCTATGCCTGCCATCCGCTCTTTATCTGCCAGCATCATCTTCACTGCCGCTTGCGGATCCTCGTAAGTAGCCGTCTCAGCAACAATATATTCTCTTAGCTCCTTTTGCGACACTTTGAGCTTATTCTTGAGCACTATTTCATTTAAAATAACACCCAAACGAACACGCCTATCAGCCTCGTCGCGCAAGCTCTCACGCTCGACTGTAGGCAATTTTCCTTGTCTTGCCGCATTCTCTTTGGCACGCTGCATAATGCTGTCAATTTCAGCCTCAATCATGGTCTTTGGTACAGTAAATTCATTTGCGGTCGCCAAAGAATCAAACACTTGCTGCTTTAACTTACCCCTTACTACGATATCTAGCTCACGTTGCATATTCTCTTTTACGTCTTTTTGTAGCGTCTCGATACTACCGTCTTCAATGCCCATACGTTCGACAAAGTTGGAATCTAACTCAGGGATAACACCCCCTTCAACTTGTTTTACTGTCACAGCAAAATGGGCTTCTTTCCCAGCTAGGGTTTCATCATTGTAATCTTTTGGAAAAACAATCTTGACGTCACACTTTTCACCTGCTTTAGCGCCGATTATTGGCTCTTCAAAACCGGCAAGCATCATACCTGCGCCAAGTCGCAGCGGATAATCTTCTGCTTCACCACCCAAAAACTTCTCACCATCAATGGTGCCAATAAAATCGATAACAACTCGGTCGCCGTCGGCTGCGCCACGATCCACCTGCTGCCAATCTTTACGTTGCTCACGCATGCGATCTATCACATCGTTGATCTGTGCATCACCAAGATCACTGGTCATGGCTTCCAACTCAAAGCCTTCAAACTTGACTTCATCAAGCGATGGATACACCTCAAACACGGCGGTATAGGTTAATTCTTGACCTGGCTCAGCAGACTGATCATCAATACGAGGACGCCCCGCTGGCTTGATGTTTTCTTGAGTCAGGGCTTCAACAAAACTACTTTGAATGACATCGCCAACCACCTCGTCGCGCACGGCAACACCATAATCACGTTGTATAATCTTGAGCGGCGCTTTGCCTTGGCGAAAACCCTTAATACGCGTGCGCTGACCAATTTTGCGCAGACGTTTTAGCACTTCGCTGTCAATTTGCTCAGCGGGAACAGCCACTTTCATCTGGCGCTCCAATCCTTCTGTGGTGGTCATTGAAACTTGCATGCAATCCCCTGTAATCTGTCTAATTGGCAGTCTGTTTGTCTGGCCGGCCAAAGCCAAGCCATTGATATTAATTAATTAATCATAACCACACCACGTAATTAAACGTGGCTAGATAAATGGTGCGAAAGGAGAGACTCGAACTCTCACGGGTTACCCCACTGGAACCTAAATCCAGCGCGTCTGCCAGTTCCGCCACGCTCGCAGTAGCGCAATCTTATAAAGCAAAGCTTGTCCAACGTCGAGGGGCCAATGCGACATCGGTTGGTGCGATTGCAAGGTCGTGACTTGGCGACTTTATTTAGCA
>JAESQP010000137.1 GCA_016765075.1 Gammaproteobacteria bacterium | reverse complement strand
TGCCGCGTGGTCGCTGGGTCAAGATAGAGCAATATGTAAAGGTCAACACCAACGGCTTAAACAACGGCAAAATGATGATGTGGGCGGACGGAGAGTTGATTTATGATCATAATCATAATTGGCGTGACGCTGCGAGCACTCGACTATGGGACGGTATTTATATGTATAGCTACTACGGCGGCAATCCAAACGACCCAAGAAATCGTCCGCCTGCCGACCAATACCACTATTACGATAACTTTATCGTATCTGGCTCACCAATAACACATTAAGCCAAAATTGTTCTTACACTCCTCGGCAACAATATGCTGAGGAGTGATTGCTGACACCGAACGTACAAGCCCTCACTATATATAATCTCACAGATGCCACTAACCTTGTCAGACCAGGCTCCTGTCAAATACCGTAATCCTTCACTCCTCACTCGCCCAGAGAAAACTCTTTCCGTATTTTTTTGCTTACCGGGAAAACTCTAGTTTAGAGTTGTCTCTTTGATGGGGGGGTCTACACAATGGCACGACAAAATACAACATCGTTTCTCTACCTATACCAACCTCAGAGCCAACATCTAAAAACTTTAACAGCCCGCAACTAGAATTATGCGCCCACACATCACAATATAAGATATATAGTTACTAGTCAGCTTTTCATGTTTTCCTCGCCCTTACCTTGAGTGCTGAGCACTGTTTTGGGCAGTTATAACTTAAGCTGGTTTTTATTTGTACAATAGTCCACTGCCTCTCGAAACCCACCAAACATTTTACTTATATCCGCATCTCTATCTATCGTATCTCTGGCATTGCGTGAAAACTCGTTACATACTTCTTCGTTTCTTAGCAAATAGAGTATTTTTTCTTTCAGCTCTCGCGAACTTTCTACAAGATAGCCATTTTTTCCATTTTTCATATAAAATATCTCGGGAGCATGCCTAGTGTTTAGAAGTACCACCGGCTTTCCCCAAAAAAAAGCCTGAATCAAAGCCAAGCCGATATGCCCCGGCGTACTGAACACATCCCCCATATTGTATATTTCATTAATTTCCCTTCCATACTTCGCCCCCAAATAGTAATAATGAGGCGTTTCATTGATCAATTTCGCTTGCTTCTCCTCGATACCTGGGCCAACCACCACTACAGCCACACCACTTTCTTCACAAAATAACTGTAACAACAAATCCAGTTTTTTATAAGGCACCAATCTCGATATAAATAATATTACTTTTTCTTCCTTAATCGAATATTTTTTTTTACGGCATCCTTACTCAAAATTCCGACCCTATCGGCAGCATCAAAACAAAGCGTGTTATATGCAATAAATACTTTATCTCTGGAATATGGGGAGATGAACTTTAACTCATTAGGCGTATACAACAATACAGCGTCACTTAACTTATGTATCGTTTTGTATATTAAGCCTAGCAACTTATCATCCGATTTGCTTAAATTAACACCATGATTCCAATAAATCATCGGTATCCTGCTAATCCTGCAATACAACGTTAATGAAAATATCATCTTATCCTTAAGATGCAAAAAGTTTATCACCACATCAGGTCTAATTGAGCGTATCTTTTTAATGTAGCCAAAAACAGAAAATGGTTTTACATGTTTGACAAATCTACAGTCAACATCAGACTCCTGGTATTGGTTACTCAACACATGAAATTCGTATCCCAGTTTTTTAAATTCATCATAGAAATGATTATAGATAGTTAGTCTATAGTGAAATACATAATTCGATATAAGCAGTACTTTCTTCATAAGAAATCAGGGTTTTTCAAAACTCTCCACTAAGTCACTATTTGCTACTTTCTTTCCTGGAAATCCGAGCCCAAAAATCTGGCAGCAACAATCGCAAATAAAGTTTGACAAGCGCAATAATGCTAACACCTCTCCCACTATGCTTCCTGCATGAATAAAAATATTCCTTAGGTGGAATCCCGGTAGGAAGTAGTAATTTTCGATACCGTTCGGCCAACGGAAGCGTCGAATCTACCCATGTTCCCTTAATACTGTTTCTTGAGCATCGCCCAAGATACTCAGGAGTAATGTACATTGGAATATTATTTTTCATGCATTTAAGCCCATAGTCCATATCGCCAAATGCATGGGTATATTGCGGATCCAGCATTCCAACCATCTCCACAACACTGTTAGGTATCAAGACCAGGTTTCCATTGAACGTATCGCATCTTGCGATTTGTCCATTCGGTAGTATTCTTTTAGTCGCCATACCACGAAATGTCTGCTTCACAGAAAACCCTCCGTAGGTATGCTTGCCACTATCAGTCTCACAAAAATTACCAACAATTACAGGCTCCACACCACAATCATCGTGACCTTCATTAAAGGCATGCACCATCACTGATAAAGCATCTGGATCTAAGTCTATGTCATCATTAGCCCACATATAAGCGTCGAACCCATCTGCACGAGCAGCGCTCCAGGCCATGTTCATTCCACCATTCCAATATAAGCTGCCATCGCCGCGCAAAAGTCGTACTGCTGAAAACTTAGCAGCAACTGCGTCGCCAGTACCATCCGTACTACCATCGTCTACTAAATAAATTTCTAACTCTAAATTTTTAACCGGCAGCTGGCTATATATTGATTCAAGACACGACAGCGTCTTATCCTTTCGGTTAAAACACGTCAGTAATAATGCCGCCCTCATCACACCAGCCCCATCAAATACTTGAACTTGAATCTGAAATATCAATCGGATTGATTTCAAATTCTGTATGTAACTCTGTATCGCCGTGGACTTTTCTCGAAAACACCACCGTAGACACCGGTTCTTTCATACCAAATCGCCGAGAAATCCAACCCTGCAGTGGGTCGCTTCCACCGGATACGACTTTAAGCTGACCTTTTTCTGAATCAGCAATTTTTATTACCACTACAGCTTTACCATTGACAATAACAACTCCTTCTGGCCGTTTTTCAACTTTACATAGCTCACTAAAATGCCATGACAACTCAACTAGATGCTCATCGCTGCACGCTATGGTATCGGCAACAAAAATCTTTTTCTCAGCTTTATCATAACGTATTGTTCTTGTATGACGAACAGGGTCAGAAAACCGCATATACCCATTATGGGATGCACAAAGAGAGTCCTCATCGGCATCAACGCTCCACTCAACGTCGGAAATTTCTGCTTTTCGCAGCCACATAAAATTACCACCGATAACCGATTGATCTTGGCCATCAATACACACGGTATTATGGGCTGCGGTACCCCGAAAATAATCACGCCACTCTTTCTGGGTATGATAGGTATAGGTGCCAGGGTCTATTAATATTTCCTCACCACTTACTGACAACGTAAACGAAAGCGCGTCAGCATGCCCATGTGCGGCAATACCAAGATACCCCAACGACCCTGCATCAGCTATTATTTTAATTTCTTCTTCACTCTCGAACTTGTCACCTAATATATAGTAGCCACCCTCTACGAACTCTCTTCTAACTGGCAAAGAAACATCGTTAGCGCTTAAAGACTCGAATTTCTCTAAAGCCTGATCACCTAGAAGCCATCGACTCTTACCATCATACCCACCTGACTTGACAGCAAAATCAGCTCTGTTGAACAAAATAGCGCCTGTAGCTAGCAATGATCTAAATGGACACCAATTATTTTCGCCTTGCACCAAACCAACAACAAAACCATCATCTGCATCGCCTATCATCGGAATATGGCCAGCAACATCCATTATCGATGCGACAAACTCAAGCATACTCTCCAAACGTGCATCCCAAGCACTAGAAAACTCGCACTGATTCGAATCTGCTGTCAATTTTGAGATAATCAGGAAGTCCAAGACAAATTGTTGGTAAGCAATGGCCTGCTCGCGATTCACACCATCAGCGGTATTCTGTAGCAATGTCTCACGTTCTAATATACTTGCAGCTTCTTTTCGCCATTGATTGAATTCCGACCAGAATGGCCATCCAACAGTAGCAATAAACACACCTGACGCCTCTCCAATTAAATGATTATTAGCTGATGAATAGCGAGAATAGTGCCCTTTTATAAAGTGAACATGCTGATAAATCGATTTTAGCCACCTGTCACGAAATTCTTCGCCTTCTTTTCCTTTAAATAATGTTGATTCGAGGCCGCCAACTAGCTGCCATACGAGATACCAATTAATAAGACGAATTCCCAGTTCCAGCGAACTCACCCATTGTGGCCCCATCAAATACGGACACTGGTCAAACCAGGAATCTAAATGTAACTTTAGAACATTAAGATAATCTTCTGACTGAGTGAGGGAATACGCTTGAGCCAAGGTAACCAGATGAAGGTGTCGGCTAGGCTCCCAAAGATACTTAATATCACCAACCAACTTCTCGTTACGGTAATCGAGCGTCTTACCAAAAACCATTGGCGCATTTTTCCCCGATAACGGGTCTTGGTTCCATTGGGGGGGGGTACCAACATATTGGTCACGTAAATCAAAAACGTTTAACAAACCCTGTATGGTCTTATCCGAGGCTTGACAATAAGATGCTGGTTGCTCGCTTTTGTTTTTCCCAAACCAAGAGATTGATTGGTTAACCAAGTTAGGCGAGGGCGGGTCACTAACAATAATCAGGCCTAACTTCTCTAGACTATTTTTAATTAACGTTACTACGCGGTGCAATATTTCCGGCAAGGACATACACTGCAAGCGCTTTACCAACCACTTCCCTTTATCAATCATTTACCTGTAAAAACCATAAGCTTAATCAAATACTGACGCCATAAAATCAGTGCTAACTAAAATTGTTATGGCAAAAAAACAACTTCACACATTACGTATTACAAACGGTGTTTTACCATTTGGCATAGATTCTAATGAATCGACCACTTCGACAACCACGTCAATTTCAGGGGGAATATAATTGCGCGCATTCGCAATAATTTTTATTCTATCAGACCCATTAAAACCGGAATTTGCTAACACTCTAATCGTTATTTTGTTCATACAATTTTGCACGATCTGCAAACGCAAAATATGCTCCACGTCTCTAGGTATGTGGTTTAAACCACGAAGATCCCTACCATCTTGAGTAACAATAAATTCATTTGACCGACCTGCAATACCTAAGAATGGTTTAACACCGAACGCAACCTCTTCAAGGTCTTTCGCGGTATAGGTTGAAGGAATAACAGCAAAGTCTCCCGTATTGTAACGAATAAGTGGCATAGCATTATTCCAATAAGTAGTTGCAATTATTCTCGCAGTTCTAGTTCCGTTATCAGCATCAGGCTCTTCCTCTGGCTGCAATTCAACATAACCATATGCTGGCGAAAACCAATATTCTTCAACTTGAGTTGCATAGGCCAAACATACACGCTCGCCCTGACCATAATAATCAATTACTTTTGCTGACAGTATTTTAGTGATTGCCTTTGACAGCTCAGGCGCCATGGACTCTGAAGATGACAAAACAATTGGAACCTTGAGTCGCAACCCAGCTTCATCCATCAAACGAAGCATGCTTGCCAGCGTGCCAGGATACACCCACAATACCTGAGGTCGAAAATCCTGTAGTGCAGCAACAAACCAATCAATCGTATGCCTTGACATATGTACGCTTGATAAAATCAGTCGCTTCCCTTTGTGTCTATAAACACCAAATGGTGGTTTATTGTCCGTTAGGCTTTTAACTTCATCAGCGCGCAGTATCGCAATTCTTGCGGAGCGAAAGCTTACCCCATGCGACTTGATCAAATTATCGATAAACGCTTGCTCTACAGCAATACACTCTACAGACCGCAATAAATTCAGTGGCAGACCTGTAGTGCCTCCAGTAGAGGCAGGAATAGATGAGAAACTGCGATGGGAACAGATACCTGGAGAATCCCGCAATACAGTCTTCTCTAGCACCGGCCAGTTGTCATAATTGCTGCCAAACTGCCTGCCATAGGGTGTTTTAGATGCGTGCAACAAAGCACGATCCCTTAACACCTCAGCAAGCTTTTTCCGCTCAGGCATACCCTGGCCGTTGAATTTTTTAATGGCTCGCAAAGCGCGTGTGTAATAAAGCGGGTGGTAACGAATAAACCTATCTAGCAAACCTATTTGCTTGGCTTTTTTTGCAATACTTGTCAGGCTGTTCTTGAGATACATATTGCTGTGCCCTGCGCCCCAATCATTTAGGGCGCAGTCTAGCGCTAAATTTGCTACACATCCACAATTATTGCGCATCCCTCATGGCCTTTGTACTCATATGTGAAAATTTATAATCTCAATGTTTGCAACCTACGACGATAGCGCTAGATGTACAAAAAATATTGTCTACAGAAGTATTGATCATTCATATTGGTAGCCCTATAAAGCCACACAGTCTAAGTCAGTATGACTTGATGATTTCGTTTCAATTTATCGTATCTTGTTGCAATTTCTTAAAAGTATTTAAGCCTCGAAAAGATATTCTCTGCGAGATAGCAATGTTTGTATAAACGCCAGTCCATGTCATCATTGCTAATCCTCAAGTTGTTTTTTTGGGCTATGGGAGCCCGATTTTTTCCCTCGAAGCTGACCTCTTAACGAGTCACTATTCTAGCCTTTGCCTGCTCTGCTGTTGCAACATAATTTTTTTGGCTTCGGCACAAAGCACATCCGTGATGCATGAGCCGGGGCATTACTATTGTTGGGGTAGAACCTGCAATATGACGAGTTTACCCTTAATAATCCCCCTCCTTAAAGCCAATTATCAACAGAGCCTAATGTGTGATCGGCGAAGCAGACACGATAAAGTTATCATAATAGTGGTAATTATCAGCAGGTGGTCGATTCCTCGGATCAGAGGGGTTGCCACCATAATAGCTATACATAAAAACCCCATCGATCTTTCTGTTGGCATTGGATACCAAGTTTCCTGGGTAGTTTGTATCTGCCAACCATAAATGTGTTCGATCATAAATTAGCTCCCCATCCATCCATATCTGCATAAGCCCGTCTCTGACATTGACCGTATTGAGTTTTACACGCTGTTCTATTTTAACCCAGCGGCCACGCGGCATAATATATTGTCCGGCCAAGTTTTCTCTTTGAGTCCTGAAGTCAGTATCTGTTGGACTTATGTAATTAGCCCAACGAGGCTGTTGCACGCTCTCCTTGTCATAAACAATACTGGAAAAGCTCCCATCACCGCGACCATATGCAGCATTTGAAAAAGTTTGCATTCGAGTATTGAACCCCGGTATTGTCGTTTCGTGCGGCCTCACATTATGCAAATGCGACGCATTAAGCAAGTTGGTAGTGCTCATCATTGCAGGCATTTTGTGTTGTAACGGTTGAAACCAGCCATTGGGGAAGTAAGCATCGTAGGCAAAATAATATTCTTCTGTGGCAGGAAAATCTGCACGAAACCGAAAACCACCGGCTCGAACGCTATTGCCGCCTCTGCCTTCTCGGTGCAAGACACGTAAAACATTACCACGGCCTGAATTCGCTGGGTCTGCAATAATATCCATAGAGTTAGCATTAGGTCCATGAACGGTATCGTTATAACCGTTTACACCTACGTTAAAATCTGATCGTAAGTCTGATTCCCGATATGCACCTCGGCTCAGGCGCTCAAAATCAACGTCCAAAACAGTGTTTTCTGGCAACACTCCACTATCACCCACGCCTAGCAAACTGACGGTTCGTGTTGCTGCCCCATCACCATTGACTAAGAGCACATCACTCCTGTTGCCCAACCCAGCAGGGGAAAAGGTAATGTTTACTACGCAACTCTGACCGCTTGGCACAAAGCCATTACAATCGTTTGTTTGGGTAAAGCTCTGTTGTGCTGCTGTTGAAATATTGGTGATGACCAGTGGCGCACCACCAATATTGGTCAATATGACTGACATATCAGCGCTAGCACCCATTGAAATACGACCAAAGTTGGCGGCACTTGTGGAAAAAGAAATAACGGGCTCTGGAACCTCTGTATTGGCTCCGGTAGAACCACCATTGTTATCTACTACAGGTCTACTATTATCTGATGATAGTGTAGGCGCCATTAGGGTTGGTGATAAGGAGCTAACAGAGCTTGTATTCACCCCTGTGTATTGACGCTCTGACTCAAGAATGAGGCTAATATCTTTGATTCGAAATTGCGTATCTGGAACATATAGGTTTTCGACATTCGCAGGAATAGCAGATATATCGAGCCCACTGTCACCATCAATCTGGCCATCATTAAAAAGGTCATCTGCAAGCTTTACCACAACATCCCCTGCAGATAGCGTATTGCCCGAGGCATTTCTGAGTTCGACGATGATTGCGGCTAGCGCCTCAATAGCTGCACGATGCTGAATAATCGCACCTTGTTGCGCTTGGCTTAACGTAGTCTCACTTAATACAGCAGGTGTCGTAAGAAAATTTACACTTGTTTCAGTGCCGAAACCAAGCGCCATACCAACATCCGTTATCGCAGCGGCAAAATTATCATGAAAGGCCGTGTTGGAAGAGCTGCTTGTTGAGTTGAGCTTTACCATTTCATGCGCAATCGTTGTATACGGGGTAGCGAAAATTGGATTACCCGCCAAAGCATCTTGAATTGTAAAGATGCTTGTTAAATTCGTAATGACAGGAGTTTGGTTGCTGTTAAGATCGATACTGCTCGCACCGTCAACGACTAACACTAGGGGTCTAGATATGCTTGTTGGAATCTCCAAAGAAGCAGGCCTGCCCACGGAATCTGTCACGCCTGACGCAAGAGGGAGCGCTGGATCATAGGACAATGGCAGTGATATATTGAGCTCGTATATTGAAACCGTCGCATTGGCGAGAATGCCTTTAATGCCCGATCCGAGAATAGTAACCGTTGATTCTTGCGATGCATTATTATTACCGCCACCGCCACCGCCACCGCCACCGCCACCGCCACCGCAAGAAGTAACAGCAATCGATATCAGAAAAATCAAAACTGAAGAAAGTAAACGTAGACCCATACCAATCACCGTGGAGTGCTGTAAATATGGGTTGGATTCTGTCTCTAAAATCGATTAAGAACGGTGATTGAGTTCACAACTCAGAGAAGCGTATTTTACTGGGATTGAAAAGTAACGATTAGCGCACAAACAGGCCATCTAGCTTGAATGTGAGCAGCTTTAGGTCTAGCCTCAAGTTTAAGCCAAGGCAAAGCTATGTATTTTGGCTGTTGTGAAAAGTGTGATGTGGCTATCAAAATGTGTTGGCAGACAGCCAACCAAATAGGAACGGCAAGAATTAGAGATTGCTGAACTACAGTTTCATAATGGCATAACGCGGTACGGCCAAACCCAACATGCCCTTCAAGTACTACGAGCAAACCTGCTAAAAAATAAGCCCATGCACAGCCAACTATAAAGTCATTAGCAAGCCATACTATAAATAATCTAATTTAACCCGTTAAACAGCGTCTCATAGGCATTTAAAAGCTTAGGTGCTTCATGTTCCCAAGATAACGTTTTTTCAATTCGCTCTCTTCCCAAGAGCCCCATGGTCTCCCTTTGCTTTGGGTTATCGAGCAGTTCAACTATTTTTCTTGCCATATCCTCGTCGTCATTTTTCAATGCATACAACGACGCCCCCTGCGCTGAATATCGACCCTCTGTCAGATCAAACTGAACAATAGGTTTGCTCAATGCCATGTACTCCATAATCTTGTTCATTGTAGACTTGTCGTTCATTTCATTGGCAACATCAGGGTTCACACACACATCTGCCGTATTTAGCATTTGCAGCATTTCTTCATCGGGCACCCGCCCCGTAAACGTCACATACTCCGAGATATTAAGTTTCTCGGCATAGGCTTTCATCTCATTCAGTGAAGTGCCGCCACCAACCAAACCAAAATGCACGTCTTTGCGACCTATTTCGTAGACAATGTGCTGTGCTGCTCGTAAGAGATAATCTATGCCCTCTTGCGCACCCATTACCCCGACATAGCCAACCAGAAACTTTCTTCCTTGCTTGAGCGATTCAACAGGTGGCATAATTTTTAGGCGATCCAGTTTTGGCCCACTACGAACGACAAAAACTCGATCCTCCGGCATACCACCACGCTCTATGGCTATGCGTTTATAAGATTCATTAGTAGCGATAGAAACATCTGCCGTTTTAAACGACCACTTCTCCCACGCCAGCATGATTTTATAAAACAAATCACGACGACCAAATTTAGCTTCATACAGCTCGGGGTTGATATCATGATGGTCGAATAAAAACTTTTTTCCAAACAGTTTAAAGAAACCACCTATTAAGAAAATATTATCGGGCGGGTTGCAAGCATGAATAACGTCAAAGCCACGTGTCAACAGCACGCGACAAGCAAGCGTAAACTGCCAGAACAAGGCAACTGAATACTCCAGCAAATAACCCAGCGCACCCTCTGCTTCAAGAGGCAAGCTATGCCGATAAATATGCACCCCATCGATCAGCTCATATTTTTCTTCATAGCCTTTGCCGACCGGGCAAATAATTGACACCTCGTAACCTGCCTCATTGAGCGTAGTCGCCTCTTGCCAGACACGACGATCAAACGGCGACGGCAGGTTCTCAACTATGATAAGTACACGTCGGGCACTACCAGCATATGCCGTCATAACGACCTTCCTTGCTTCTATCCTGGGTGATACGAACAAGATCAACAATAACCTGGTCATCCTTGAGTCGATCCATAACGCTGGTAAAGTCCTTATCGCCATTACCAATCACAATCGTCCTACCATGCTCAAGCACATCATCAATGCTGCCCACCATCAATTTTGAAATATGTGGAATTTGATTCATGATGTAATCTCGATTGGCACCAACCAGTTTTGCCAAATTAACGTTTTTATCATAGAGCTTTAAATCGTATCCTTTGCCCAATAATCGCTCTATTAGCTCAACGATTGGGCTTTCCCGTAAGTCGTCGGTTCCTGCCTTGAAGCTAAAGCCGAGAATGCCGATTTGCTTATTGCCTTTTTCTGTAATCATATTCAGGCCTCTTTCGACCTGATATTTATTACTAATCATAATTGAATCGAGAATAGGCACATCGACATCGAGACTATGAGCCTTATAGGTCAAGGCTCGCACATCTTTAGGCAAACATGAGCCACCAAAGGCAAAACCGGGTTTCATATAATAGGGAGATAGGTTTAGTTTGGTATCTTGGCAAAAAATTTCCATGACTACGTGGCCATCGAGTCCAACCGCTTTCGATATATTACCGATCTCGTTGGCAAACCCCACTTTCAGTGCATGCCATACATTGTCACTGTACTTGACCATTTCAGCCGTACGCACATCTGTTTTTATCAATGGCGCATCAAGTTTCGCATAGATACTTGCCAACAAATCACCGCTCTTCGAATCCGTTTCACCAATGACTGTTTTCGGTGGATGATAGAAATCATAGACGGCAGTGCCTTCGCGCAGAAACTCCGGGTTATTGCACACACCAAAATCAACACCTGCCTTTTTGCCCGAGGCTTCCTCCAGTACCGGTATCACCACATCACTCATCGTGCCGGGTAACATGGTGCTACGCGCAACCACGACATGAAACCCGTCTTTTTGCCGAATCGCCTCACCGATTTGTTCGCACACATTTCTGACGTATTTTAGATCCAGACCACCGTTTAATAAACTCGGAGTACCAACACAAATAAAGGACATTTCACTATTGTTAACAGCATTTTGAACATCGGTCGTAGCTCGCAGCGAGCCCGATTTAACCGCATTAGAAACTATAGCGCCAATTTCATCCTCGATAACAGGAGTTTGCCCGCTGTTAATGAGGTCAACTTTTGGTTGGTAGGGATCTACACCAATCACTGTGTGCCCCTCTTTCGCCAAGCAACCTGCCGAGACAGCGCCAACATAGCCAAGACCAAATATACTGATTTTCATGTTTGTTCCTCGTTTAACACTCTATCGTTGCCTAATCTCATAGAACTTATATTCTTCAAAAACGTTCTAATAACTCTTGATACAAGCTCAAATATCTTTTCGCCGACTGCTCAAGAGTAAACGACTGAAGGACTGTATCGCGAGCTTCAGCGGACAAACCATCCCAACGTTTATTATTTTCTAACACCCAAAACAGCCCTCTCGCTAAATCATCCACATCAAACGCGCTGGCAAGATAACCATTAGTTTTGTGCAAAATCATATCAGGCATACCACCAGTATTAAATGCCACAACAGGCGTGCCGCAAGCAAGAGACTCAAGCACTGTATTGGGCAAATTATCTTCAAGCGACGGCGCCACAAAAACATCGGCAGCAGCATACACAAGCGCTAGACTGATTTCATCGGCCAGTATGCCGAGATAATGGGTTTTCATGGAAAACTTACTCTCCCCAGAAGATGCTCCAAATACGATCAACTCATAGTCAGTTGCAGTTCCCCACGCCTCAAGTTTTGAAATGGCATCAACTAACAAGTGATAACCTTTTCTTTTATCACTTGTTGCTGATCCGGCGCCAAATAGAATCAATTTTTTATCTTCTGGTAGCCCTAGAATTTTCCTGGCAATAGTATGGTCCACCGGGTGATATCTTTCGTGATCGATACCGTTAGGCAAAACTTCTACCCTAAAATTATTGAATAGCGCGCTCTCACTGGCACAACGAGCCATCCATTTACTTGGAGCGGCTATTACTATTTTTTCTCCCAACGTAGACCAAGACTTCTTTTTTCTTGCCCAAATCCACCGATGAATATCTAACTTTTTTTCATCTAACGGTCGATTTTTCTTTGAATATCCTTCCTTATATCTAACGCTATTACCAACATAATGCTCACCCCCAGAAAATGCCCACATATCATGCAATGTCCAGACGACTGGTTGATCGAACTTTGCCAAGGTTTCAATTGACATAAAACCATCATTTACCCAATGAAGATTCAAAACATCCGGAGAAATCTTTTTTATTCGATTAACCAACCTGTCTGGAACCCAGGATGCGGAAACCCTGTCCATATCAATGCTTGAAAAGTGTCCTGGCACCCTGTCTAGTAACGGTGTCAATTTTGACATTATTTTGTTAAAGGTACCTACGGCACCAACAATAGAACTTTCTTTATGGCGCCGCTTATTCACTAACATCATCGATGCTGAGTTAAGCCGCATCAACCCTCTATGCAATCTATGCGCAGCGATTCCCGCGCCGCCAAGCTGCGCTGCATTACTGACATGTAATATTTTCATACCATGAACCTATTATTTGCCAACCAATTCAATTGAAAAGACCGTATATTTTGTGTATACGAGATAATTCGCTCTGCATTTTTTCGATTGAGCTTAAATAGTCCCAAGCTGACACTACATTAACTGAAGCCTTAGGGCGCGCCTAACCCAGCTCGCCACACTTCTATCAGCCAAATAAATCTATACCAGCCAATAAATTGGTTGCGTATTGTTTACCGTGCTCCATCACATACAATGACAATCATTAAAATAGCAGCAGTCATCGATAATCAGCAACAGACTTCGCTTTTCGCTCCTTAGTACTCAGTGTGTTTTCCTTTTTTCGAACTACAAACATGCCAACAATAATCGCCAGCATGATAGGAGAAAACAAATAATAAGCCTCAGAATACAAAAACAAAACAATACTCACAAAACCAATAAATGATACGACAATATTCTTATTGTAGACTAAGAACGCCCACAACATTGACCCTAAGTAAAATATCGTAAATGGCAAACCAAATATCGCCGCCAGTTTTGTTATGCCATTAGATGAGGCGCGCCCCAGACGTGTTTTTCCAATGACCGAAAATGCTTTACGATAACCTTCATAGCCAAGCCCAAATGGGTATTTTTTAATTATCTCCTTATCCACCAACAATTCGAAACTACGTAAATCTTGCTTATCACCAATAGATTCTATAGAGGAATAACGCTCTATTTTATCAAAAATCACCGATTGAATCAGAGGGGCCAGCAAGACCAACATCAATACTGCCATGATAACAGCCGCCAATTTGACCCCATTTGATATTGTCTGGCTGTACAGAAATGCACCCAACATAATAAGTGCTGTCGTCATATAGCCAGTAGTCGATTGCGTGGTTGCGATAGTCACAAGCAATATAGATAAACCTACCATTTTTTCTTTTTTCTTCAACCCCGAGTCATAAAAAAATAATATGAAAATCGCAGCATTAAGAAAAAATTGATACGCGCCCGGCTCAAAGAAAATAGAGTTATTTCGATCCAAATGCACATTAAAACGAAACATGTATAACATGCCCTCGTATCCAGATTCTATTCCCGTGGGGCCCACCCATTGGTGCGCGGGAAACAAACCTACGAGACCACTGAGCAACGAAAACTGGTCTGATGCATAACCAATAATGCTCACCGCTGCAAGAAATATTACTAACCTAGTATATACTCCTAAAAATTTCTCTCTGACTGTAGCAATAACAAAATATACAAACATAAATTTTATAACTGTCGCCACTAGCCCAGAGACAGGTATGCCACCCTGGGTATAGGACGACAGTATTAACAGTAAAATAACAGTCACAGACAAATAGATTAAAAATTTTATGTTAATTTCACGCGCGGAATACACCCACCAGGCAAGTGCCGCCATAGACGTTGCGAAAATCAATATTAAATTGGAATTTAGCGATTTAAAAACTAGCGCACCACTAGTAAAAATCAGCAGGTAGACTAAGACGTAATGCGTGATTATTTTAGCATCGAAAGGTATCTTCATATTTTACCTGACACCATTCATATGATCATTAAAAATGATAAAGTCAAAAAATAACATCAATTTTTTTCTATAAAAAATTAATAGACACGCTGCATCAATATTTTTGCTGTATGTGAAAACCCATACATTTTTTATACAACAAGCTCTCGCCATAATTTCAAAGCAAGAAAATAATTTCGTAAGCTGTATTTAGTCATCACACTATTCATATAAATGCGTGGCGTATCAAGCTAACTACAGCATACTTTATCGTCTCTTGGTGACAGGATGCCGAAAGGTCTTTAATTAATGATTAAACACGGTTCCAATAATATCCACCTTCGCTTGATGCAGTGCCTCCACTAACTTTTTACTATCATACATAGAAGACTGGTTTTTTCGCAGAACTACTATTGCCTGACCAGCCGCGTGCGCTACTGTCTGTACATCTCCCA
The DNA here is from genome assembly GCA_016765075.1 of Gammaproteobacteria bacterium. NCBI lineage: Bacteria > Pseudomonadati > Pseudomonadota > Gammaproteobacteria > Gammaproteobacteria bacterium. The sequence continues at coordinate 23,066 of JAESQP010000137.1, read as the reverse complement.
AATATCCTCCCGGGGGAGTGTCTAGAAAAATTACATCATAGTAAGTGGATATCTCGCCAAGGATTTTTGGTAGCACATGAGAACTTAATAACTCTCCTGGATGTGGAGGCAATGCCCCAGTCGGAAGAACGTAAAGATTTGGGACTGTAGAGACTGCATACGGTAATTTAGCCAGGTTTTCTCTGCTCACTCGACCTGCTAACATTGATGACAACCCTATCCGTGCATTGACCGAGAATATCTTATCGATTCGCGGAGTACGAAAATTGGCATCTATCAAAAGTGTTCGCTTTCCCAGCTGCGCCATAGTGACCGCAAGGTTAGACGCTATATATGTTTTACCTTCCTGTGCGCCTGGGCTTACTACCGCAAAGATCCGTTTACCTTCTGACATTGCGCCAACGATTAGTTGGCTACGTACTAGACGTAAAACCTCGGATTTTTTGTGGAACGGTTTATATAACGTAACCAATTCTTCTGATATCGTACAATCAGCATCATTAATATAGGTATAACCATATTGACGACATAGGGCAAATTTTATATCTTCTTTTGTCAACAATCGCAGCTGCAAAGCTGCCTCACCAAAATATATATCTTCGTCCTGTTGAACTTGCCGGATAAGCTCAATATCACCTTCAGATAGCCGCTTTGCCTCAAGTAAAATTTCACCAATACTATTTTCAGCAGCATGTTGTACTTCTAAATCAAGCTCTTCAATAGCAGGATTTTCTGTAAACTCATCCGTGACAACTGAATCAACATCATTGCGAATCGGATATACATTTTCATCAGGCGCTTTTTCCTGCTGCTTTTGTAACGCTCTTTGTATGGTATCCATCGACATTGTCTATTTACAAACCTACTTGTTTATCTGGGCAAAACGCCCAAAACCTTAAAATCAAATTCCTGATATATGTCTTCAGGTGACCTTACTTTTCGCCAAAAAAATTCTGCGACGACAACGATAAAAATAGACAAGGCAAATGCTATCGCCAAAGAAAATAATAATATCTTAGATATTTTAGGGCTAAATGAATTAGAAGTAGCACGCGCTTTATCAATAACATTAACGTTTGCTTCCTCAACCGCTGCTTGTAAATTTGTAGTATTCGCCTGTCCTAGAATCGAATCATAGGCGCCCTTTCTCCTTTCCACCTCAGCTTCAAGCACACTGATTTGATCAAACTGCTGTTGCAAGCCGAGCACTATTTTTTTCTGCTTACCGGTACTTGCAGAAAGCGATTGATATCTTGTCTTCAACAAGCTCTCTCTATTCGCAATTAAATTGGATATCGTCTTCAGCTCCCTTTGCAATTTTCCCTTTACTTGGCTTAATTCGCTTCTCAGTTGACGTAACCTGGGATGGTTCGCCCCTAAATCAGATGAACTTTCCGCAATCCTACCTTCTAACTCTCGTATTATTGTGCGGATAGACCGTATATCAGCGTTCTCTGAAATGGCCGCAAGTGACAACAATGATTTACCTTGCTGTTTAATTTTGTCCAGCTGTCTTCTTGTGACCTCCGCCCGCCTAAGATCACTTTGTACAGTAACCAATTCAGCACTCATCTTTTCTAATTTTGTTGATTCCAAACCCACCCTTTCGGACGAAATAACGATACTCTCAGAAGTTTTATATTGTGTTAACGTCGCCTGTGCTCTTTCCAAACCTGCTTTTAGGGTACTTAACTGTCCTTCTAACCATATTTTGGAACCCTCCGCTGGGCTGCGTAGCAATTTCAGATGCGTATCAATGTATGCCGCTGAAAATCTATTAGCAATTAATGCAGCCAATTCAGAATCGGCGGATGCATAACTAATATTGACAATTCTCGTGCCAAAAACGTTTTCAACCGCCAACCTTCTCAGCATAGATCTCGCCTGCCAAGATGTAGAATCCACATCTCTCTCAGCCAAAACATCCTCATCATTTGAAGATGTACTCTCATATAGAAGATCACCACTATCTTCATCCTTACGAGCGAATAGTTCCATCAACTGTTCTATCCAATCAAGGACCGATCCAATATACACTCCAAGCAGCGGCTGACCTTTATCTAAGGCAAACTCCAGTCTTTCCTGCTGCCTAACAGACAAACCATTAAAAACTTGTTCCGCAACCAGCTTACTTTGAATCAAATCGATTTGAGTATTTATGTAAACCGATTCATCGCTCCTCATAGCCAAGTTGCCACCTGCACTTGCAAGCGGGTTAGTAGGGTTAAAGAATTCAAAATTTACCGATACCGTTGAGGAATAAAGCTTTGGAGACTGAGAATATATAAAAATACCTGCCGCCAAAGCGCACAACACCAAGGCAATCACTATCCGCTTATAGGCGAAAAATATCATCAAGTATTGATTTATATTTATCTCTTTTGTAGTACTCATACTAAAAATTCAACCAACCTAAAAAATACTTTCTTTAACGTAGATAACATCATTAGCTTGCAATATATCCCCTAACGCCACTTTTTTCTCGGCCACTTTGCCATCTTTCTGCCTGCTAACCACCAAACGTTTCCTCGAACCTCGATCAGTTAGCCCAGAACCAACGGACAGCCCTTGCATTACTGTCATATCGCGCCGCAGCCTATAAATACCTGCAGACCTAACTTCACCGTAAATATAGAACTCTTCCATTCTTGGCACTAAGACTAAATCGCCAGCCTTTAATTCAATATTCTGGCTTAAATCACCTTGCTGAAATCTAAGCAAATCCACCTCTATTCTCTTTGCCTTACGACCAGCCCCTCTCACCACAAGCAGCACATCACCACCTTCGGCTCTCAGTCCACCAGCATTGGCCAGCATGTCGATAACCGAGCTTGTACGCTCGATTGGATATTTTCCAGGTTTATTGACAAAGCCCAATACTGAAACCTGGGCACTTTGGTATTGCTCAACTAAAATAGATACTTGAGGGTTTTTCAGATAGCCGCCCTGCTTAAGAGAGCCCGATATTGCTCTTTCTGCTTCCACTTTGGTTAAACCAGCCAGTCTAATCTCACCTATCAAGGGGAACGTAACACTACCCGAAGCGTCTATGCGTGAAACAGTGGTGAGATCTGGCTGCTGAAAAACAGTAATTTTAACCGTATCATCGATACCAAGTCGGTATTCCTTAGGCGTATCGGCAAATACAGTTACTCCCCAGAACACAAAAATTCCGATGAAAATAATTTGGTACCAAGTCCTCACAAGCCTTCCCTCTTAAACAATTAAACGACACGCCACCATCCTATCGGAAAGATAACAGACATTCTTTAACCGGCGATGAACAGAATATACAGTAAGAGCACTTGCCAGCTCATTTCGTTCACTGGCAATATCTTTATTAAGATACAAGGAAAACCCGCTAAGCCAAACAAATAGTAAAAAAACCAATTGGCTTATGCTATTTTCCTATGATTTAGATCGTGAAGCGGATCCCCGCACTAAGCCTAGTCTGGTCAAATTCACTATCACTAACATTTGAATCTCGGGTCTGATAACCCAAACCCAAGTTAAGCGTCAAAGCACGGTTCAATCTATATGCTAAACGAGCACGCAGAGATAGCAAATCATCAGACCGGCCGCTATTAGTCGAGCCTCTAAAATCACGCTCCTCATAGCGAAGCTCCCCACGAAAAGCAAGCTTCGGAGAAATTTTCCATTGCGGCTCAATCGCTGCGCCTTCTGCGACAACAAGACTGGCAATCTCATCCACCAACGACGTTTGGCGAAATAATTTAAAATCTACAAGCGTCTTACCACTGATGATGTGCCGGTATTCCACTTGCCCTGTTCCACCTGAAAATTCACCACTTTCTGCGTTTCTGGGATCTCGTTTGGTTCGTCCCAGGGAAGCTGCAAAACGTGACTTACCTGTTACGTTCCAGCGAGCAACGACACTGTATTGGCTTTCATCGAAATCATTACTGACGAGACCGTTATTATCAAATTTTGTCTCATTTTCCTGCAAACGAACCCCAACAAAGGTTTTGGCTCGCGTCTGAAAAAGAGCCTCTGCATAAATTGCAGTCGTATCCCGGTCAAGCTCGGGGCGTTCGTCATAACCCACATCACGAGCATTACTGCCCAGCACTACAGTCCACCTTGGATGTACTGGAATTTTCGCGCTGCCATAAAAGTTTTGATCAACGACAGTATCGCGACTCGCAGACTGGAATTCGAAGAAGTCCGTCAACCCTCGCTCATACTCATAACCCAAGGTGCCACTGGCACGACTGGCGTAGGCCCATTGCCACTCACCCTTCAACTCGCCATTATTATTATCAAGCTGATCAAAACGATTAAAGTGCGTACGACGCAATTCAGCATCAACATTAAACTGCTGGCGGCTAACAGGAATTTTGACATTGGCGCCCACACCAAAGGTGGTTTCTATGTCAGAGCGTGTTGTCGTACCACTTTGTGCCAAGGCCTCCGCACTGTTAGCTACACGAAATACATTGTCGTCATAAATAGCATTGGTGAACACATAAACATCAAAATTCTCATCTGCTGCATTAACCGTAACAGAAGACAATATAGCTGCGCTAATACACGCCAACCCTACCCAATTATTCATAGCAACTCACTCAAGTTTTTATAAAAAATGCAAAAATCGCAAACGATTACACCATAAAATAATGCAACAGCCTTGCTAAGGAAGTGCTCTTGGGGTGCACCATTCATCAATCCACACCCTAACCATCTATCACAACCTCGCAAGCATCACGCAAGGCCGTAATGTGCCTATCCATTTTTTCTTCCAGCAACTGCACACGCTTTTCAAGCAATGTAATTCGCTTTACTGCCTCATCACTGGCGAGACCAACCTCGCTACTGTCTGGTTTCGTAATCGTCGCATGCTTAGCTAACTTCGCATTACTACCTCGCGTAGCTTTTTTCAAGCTTCGCTTAGGTGTGCGTACCTGTTCTGAAGATGCACCCCTGGCCTGTGATGAGGGCGCCTGTGAAGGCTCTATGGGGATAAACTCTTGGTCTTGCTCATCATGAATATCGCCGCCAAATTGAGAGCCAGGGGTCTCTTGCTGTAATTCTTTAACCACCGTATCAACATGTTCAATATCGATAGCCAGCAGCTCTTCTAGATAGCCAAAGAGCAGTAAGCGGTCGCACAGCTGATTAACCAAACGCGGCACACCATTCGTATATTTATAAACAGCAGCGTAGGCTTCATCGCTAATCACTGGGTCTGTAGTCCAGCCTACCAAGGTCAGGCGATGTTCAATATAGGTCTGAGTCTCGTCCTCCCCCAATGGGTTAAGATGATAAGCGGCAATCACACGCTGGCGCAGCTGCTCCATTTGCGGCGAACGTAGCGTATCTTTGAAGTCAGCTTGCCCTAACAAGAAACTCTGTAACAAAGTTTTACCAGACAATTGAAAGTTGGATAACATGCGCAACTCTTCTAACGAACTCAGCGGCAAATTCTGCACTTCATCGATCACTAACAATACGCGCTTGCCTTCGCGTGCGCGCGTAATTAAAAATGTTTCCAGGTTCTTAAGTAGAGTTGCCTTACCTAACCCTTCATGAGCCAAACCATAAGACGCGGCAATCATTCGCAGCATATCGTCGGCACCGAGCTGTGTCGTAACGAGCTGCGCAGCAACAATGTTTTCTTTAGCAAGACCAGCGAATAGATTACGCACAAGCATGGTTTTGCCTGTGCCAACACCGCCGGTAATGACAATAAAACCCTCGCCTTGTGTCAGGCCATACTGCAGATAGGATTGAGCACGCTTGTGGCCACGGCTACCGAAAAAAAACCGTGGGTCAGCGTTTAACGCAAATGGCTTGGCTGATAAGTTATAAAACGACTCGTACATGGCTTACTTCTCTTTACTAGAGACTGGCTGATTCTTTCTCGAAACGTTAATAATTCAGAGCGCAGAAAACCACTCGAGCACAGGCTCTGCTTGATTTCACTCTACTTTATACCATGCTTACCCATTAAATCATACAGTGTCGGCCGGCTGACACCCAACAGCTCAGAAATTCTCGAAACATTACCCTCACAGAGGCCAAATGCTTTGACCAGGGCTTCATGCTCTGCGTGATCACGTACTTCTTTAAGGTTAAGCGGTTGTCTAGTATCAGCATTGGCTTCTATGCCAAGATCCTCAACCGTGATTTGAGCCCCCTCAGACATCAGTACCGCACGGCGTACAACATTCTCTAGCTCACGCACATTACCGGGCCAGGGATAAGCAGAAATAACATCCAAAGCCTCCCTAGAGAAGCTCTTCGGTTTCGTTTTCTTACCAAGCTCCTGCTTGCTGCGCACCATAATGGCTTTGGCCAGCAAGACTACATCGGCATCACGATCACGCAAAGGGGGAATATTAATGGTGATTTCACTGATTCTGTAATAAAGATCCTCACGAAAGCGGCTATCAGTAATTAACTCGCTAAGGTTTTGATGGGTTGCGCAGACAACACGTACATCGAGTGGAATCTCTTTGCGTCCGCCAACACGCTCAATAGTGCGCTCTTGTAAAAAACGCAATAATTTGACTTGCATTGAAAGTGATAAATCGCCAATTTCATCAAGAAATAGAGTGCCACCATTGGCATACTCAATACGGCCAATATTTTGCCTCGTCGCACCCGTAAACGCACCTTTCTCATAGCCGAATAGTTCGCTTTCCAACAGATTTTCAGGAATAGCCGCACAGTTAATCGCGACAAACCGCTCATTGCTACGGTCACTTATTTCATGCAGCGCACGCGCAATCACTTCCTTGCCGGTACCACTCTCTCCTAGCAACAAGGTCGCCACATTCGCTTGGGCGATTTTCTCAATATCACGACATACCCTGAGCATTTGCGGGCTGGATCCAATCACACCGGGCAAGCGCATGGTGTTGTGACGTTTAGCGAGTTTGCGATTTTCGCCCTCAAGCTCCGACACATGAAATGCACGCGCCACCATAATTGACAACAACTCAGGATCAATGGGCTTTTGATAAAAGTCATAAGCGCCTTTATTGACACACTCAAGCGCATTAGCACGATCATCATTACCCGTCACCACAATGACTTTGGTGTGTGGTGAAAGCGCCAGCATTTCTTCCAAAGCAAGAATACCTTCGCTTGCGCCGGCAGTATCAGGCGGCAAACCAAGATCCAATGTCACAACAACAGGTTCAAAACGACGTAACTGCGCAATGGCCTCTACACGATTAGCAGCAAAGACAAGCTCATATCCATCAAAGCTCCAGCGTAATTGCTTTTGGATGCCTTCTTCATCATCGACGATAAGTAAGTACTGCTTGGCCTTGGCCATAAAATAGTCCTCGCTTTAGCGAGCCCCTGATACGCCTAGGGCTGCTTGATTATTTCTCTATTATCGGCAGCTTGATGCTGAACTTGCTACCTTGCCCAGGAATACTCTCAACGTCGATACTGCCACCTAACGCTCTAACAATCTCACGACTTTGATATACCCCAATTCCCATGCCCTCATCACCTTTAGTCGAGTCAAATGCTCTGAACAATCGCTCACGAATAAAATGTACATCCATACCACAGCCGTTGTCCACCACGTCTACCAACACATACTGACCATCGACAAGCAAACTTACTTCCACTCGCCCCTTATCATTGGTTGCACCCCGAGAGCACGTAGCCTGTTGCGCATTTTCCACCAGGTGACTAAACACTTCTTTTAATTTTTGATAGTCCGCCATGACAAAAACACTTGCATCACCCACCAAGACAGGCACTGGCTTTGCTAAAGATCTTTCTGTTACCACTTCAGACAGTAAAGCATGTAAGGGTACGCGCGTAGACACTGCGGCACGCGGCGAGCGATCACGTAACTGAGCAAGCAATCGATGTCCCCGACGCGAGGCACTCGCAACGGTAGCAAAAGTATCAGCAATAAATTCTGGATTATCCCTGTGTCGCTCAGCATTTTTCGTGATCAACGAAAGCTGGCTGACTACATTTTTCAGGTCATGCACAACAAATGCTGAAAGACGGTTAAATGTATCAAACTCTTGCGCTTCTATTAATGCCTGCGTCGCTAATAACTGCGCAATATGCGTCGCCGCCTGACGACCCGCTGTTTTCAGCAAATCCCTATCTTCCCAATTAATGCTTTTACGTATGGATGAAGCAGACAAAACAACAAAGCCAAGCAAGCGAATGTCCTGCATCAACGGCACTACTAACCACAGTTCTCCAGTTTCTGTTAACCAGGACGGCAACACCAATCCGCCATAGAGCTCGGGCTCACGACTATATTCACTGCATTCGATCACCCATTGTCTTTCTTGCAAAAAATAAATCAAATCATCCTTGGCATGCTCGACATTTTCAATCTCAATAATCTTGCCCCATCGAGCAACAGGCTCATAGTCTTCACCATGTCGGTTCACCCAAAGTACGCCCCCTTGGCTGCCAACAATTTGCGCAACTGACTGGATAACGCGCTCCAGCATATGTGCACCGGCGCCACCTTTGGATAGCGTATGAATTAACCGTAGCCATTCTTCACGATAATCGTAACGATAGTTAAAAAGGTGTTTACTAAGAAAAACATGCGCATGCGCGCGCACACGTGTTGAGAAAAACCCTATTAACACTACGCTACAAACCAAAGCTAACAACAAATAAGCCAACGCGTAGTCCATACGCCCAATGCTATTTCCAGCGATATCACTATTCTGCAAAAACAACATAAAACAATAAATAGCCAATGCGACCAGCACTGCGCCAGCACCATACATTACTGCATCACGCGAAACGTAAACCTCGCCCATCCACCTTGCATTTCGGCTCAACGAAGATTTCAATAACAATACCGCCGTAACCGAATATAAAGCCACTATCAACAACCAGTCGATGCCCAACAAAGCACCAAGAGTCAGATGTTGCAAGCCAAATAAAACGTGATACAGCAGCAAAAAAATAACGGCTAAACAAAGTAATCGCGTATTGGCTCGGCGCTCCCGTCGTCCACGCTCATTAATGCGCGAAACAACATAGAACCCACTTAATGACATAAGCAAGATAATAACCGGGAATACATAAGCAATGGTCTCATTGCCAGGCAGCTGATGCGCATCCGTCTCATACAATAAGGAGAAAGCACCCAGTAATAATGCGGCACATTGGGCAAGAAAAATAACGCCAATAACAAGAACACGTTGATTGAAACTACGATGCTTAGCGTGCAACAACTTCAGTAAAAAACTTACCCAAAGAAAAATCTGCAACAAATGAGCAAGGCGAACCGTCACCGTAAGCTCTGCATTTGGCACTGAACCCATAGCGTATAGCCAAACAGCTGAAACCAAAGCTGCCGAAATCAGCAATATTCGATCAAGCTGCCCTTTCCAGTGCCAAAGCAATGCTCCTGCCACAACCAAATAGGCTACGGTGACAACAATTAATAAATTGTCTTGCAGTAATTCCATCAAATGTTCACAGTAAATCGCAGTTAAGAGAAACCAAACACTCGTATAACTATCGGTATCTGAACACAGTGCTTTAAGCTATATAGAAAAGCATCATCGCTATCTCAATATTGCGCCTATAATGCCGCTAAAACTAGACACCAGAACCAGCATACCCGGCTGGCTCTCAAACTATTTTATAGACTACACACAACACAATGTATATGGAGTTCACTTTTCAATGAAACTAACAATCTTTGGTAGTGGTTATGTTGGCCTGGTTACCGGCGCCTGTCTCGCTCAGGTAGGTAATGATGTGATTTGTGTCGATATCGACCAAGACAAGATTGATCGCCTCAATAAAGGTGACGTCCCCATCCACGAACCTGGTCTTGATGACATGATTGCCACCAATATGAAAAGTGGCCGTCTACGTTTTACTACCGATATTAAAGAAGGCGTTGATCACGGCCTGTTTCAATTTATTGCCGTTGGCACACCACCTGACGAAGATGGCTCTGCCGACCTGCAATACGTTGTCGCTGTTGCCAACAGTATTGGCGAAAATATGGACGACTATCGCGTCATTATCAATAAATCAACAGTTCCCGTTGGCACGGGTGACAAGGTCAGAGACGCGATAACTGCAGCGCTAGAAAAGCGCGGTGCGAATATTGAATTTGATATTGTTTCGAACCCAGAATTCCTCAAGGAAGGTGCCGCATTAAATGACTTCATGAAACCTGACCGTATCATTATTGGCACCGACAATCCGCGCACCACCGAGCTACTCAGGGCACTGTATGCACCCTTTAACCGCCAGACAGAACGTTTGGTAGTCATGGATATTCGTTCAGCTGAATTAACCAAATATGCGGCAAACTCGCTCTTAGCCACCAAAATCAGCTTCATGAACGAATTAGCTAACGTCGCAGAAAAACTCGGTGCGGATATTGAGAAAGTACGTATCGGCATTGGCTCCGATCCTCGTATTGGTTATCACTTTATCTATCCAGGCTGCGGTTACGGTGGCTCCTGTTTTCCTAAAGACGTGATGGCATTGGCACGTACTGCGGGTGAAAATGACTATGATGCTGAATTACTCAACGCCGTAGAATCCGTTAACAATCGCCAAAAACATCGCTTGTTTGAAAAAATCAGCAAGCATTTTTCCGGCGATCTAAAAGGCAAAACATTTGCCTTATGGGGCTTGGCCTTTAAACCAAATACAGATGATATGCGCGCCGCACCTAGTCGCACGCTGATGGAGGCCTTATGGGCTGCCGGTGCTAAGGTGCAAGCATTTGACCCAGTTGCCATGGAAGAATGTACCAGGATCTATGGCGACAAAGCAGGGCTGACACTCTGTGAGTCTCAGGATGACACGCTTGCAGGTGCCGATGCATTGGTCATTGTCACCGAATGGAATGCCTTTCGTAGCCCTGATTTTAACAACATCAAACAATCGCTCTCCTCGGCCGTAATCTTTGACGGCCGTAATCTTTACGAGCCAAGCTTTATGGACAGCTTAGGCATTGAGTACTACGCAATCGGTCGAGGAAAAAGTTAAGACCACCTCTACATACAGACACAAAAAAGGGCGAGATGAACTCGCCCTTTTTCTTTTTTCCCTTTTTTATTAAGGGATCTCAGCTTATTTAACCTGCGGGTCTAACTCACCACTCTCGTAACGTTTCACCATATCTTCCAAGTTAATTGGCTTAATCTTGGACGCCTGGTCAGCACATCCAAACGCCTCGTAACGCGCACGACAAATATCACGCATTGCAATCGTTGACGCTTTTAAGAATTTACGTGGGTCAAAATTCTTCGGGTTTTCCGCTAAATGCTTACGAACGGCACCGGTACTGGCCAAACGCAGATCAGTATCGATATTCACTTTACGCACGCCATGCTTGATACCTTCTTGAATTTCTTCAACCGGCACACCATAGGTTTCACCGATATCACCACCGAATTCATGAATAATCGCTAGCCAGTCCTGCGGCACTGAAGACGAACCATGCATCACCAAATGGGTGCCAGGAATACGTTTGTGAATGGCTTTAATACGGTCAATGGCCAAAATGTCGCCTGTTGGTGGGCGCGTAAACTTATAGGCACCATGACTGGTACCAATGGCAATCGCCAAAGCATCGACCTTGGTTTTCTTAACAAAGTCAGCCGCTTCGTCAGGATCAGTCAACAACTGATCGTGCGACAATACACCTTCTGCACCGGAGCCATCTTCTTCGCCAGCCATGCCGGTTTCAAGCGAACCCAGGCAACCCAGCTCACCTTCAACCGAAACACCCACAGCATGCGCCATGTCAGATGTGCGGCCAGTGACCTCGCAGTTATATTCGTAGCTTGATGGTGTTTTCATATCAGCCATCAGCGAACCATCCATCATCACCGATGAAAAACCGGACTGGATAGAGCGTGCGCAGACTTCAGGTGAGGCACCATGATCCTGATGAACGCAAACAGGAATGTCTGGCCATTGCTCTATTGCTGCATCCATTAGATGACGGAAAAATGCGCTCCCTGCATAAGAACGCGCACCAGCAGAGGCTTGAATAATAACCGGGCTATCAACTTCAGCCGCCGCTTCCATAATCGAATGTACTTGTTCCATATTGTTAGCGTTATAAGCGGGTACGCCATAACCGTATTCGGCAGCATGATCCAGCAGCTGTCGCAGTGAAATTAAAGCCATAAGAGTATCCTCACACGTTATCAACCTGAGCTTTGCTCAGAAATAGTAAAACCAAAAAATAGTCATAGTTATCGAGCCCTGATCGACCCAAAAACCCCAACATCCAAGTCTAGCTCAACCCAAGCACCGTGCCACATACTAAACCATGCTCGAATTAACAAACGAAGAGAATAATCAGGTTTACTTGGTAGCATCTTCCTCACCAACACAAACAATGGTCATTGCATTAGTGCCACCCATTAAACCCATACGATCGCCTTTAGTAATTAGCACCAAGTCACCGTTACGCACAGCGCCACGACGAACCAACTCGTCCACAGCCTCACGGTTCATGCCATGATGTTCACCCGCGCTTATATCAAAACTGGTCGGATAAACACCTCGATACAACGTCATCAGCCGCCGCGTATTAACATGTGGCGATAAGGCATAGATCGGAATACCCGAACTAATCCGCGACATCCACAGCGCCGTTGCACCTGACTCGGTCAATGCCGCAATGGCCTTAATATTGGTATGGTTAGCAATATACATCGCGGCCATTGCGATGGATTCATCCACCCGATCAAAGCGCGAGTCAATACGGTGCGTTGATCGCATTGCGCTACGCTGGCTTTCCGCGCCCAGACAAACGCGATTTACTGCAGCAATCACCGCAGCGGGATTCTTGCCCGTCGCGGTCTCTGCTGACAACATTACCGCATCGGTGCCATCCATCACTGCATTGGCCACATCAAAGACTTCTGCGCGCGTTGGCATTGCACTATCTATCATCGACTCCATCATTTGTGTTGCCGTGATCACCGTACGATTAGCACTGCGCGCCCGCGCGATTAAATCTTTTTGTACGCCGGGTAATTCAGCATCACCAATTTCAACGCCCAGATCGCCACGCGCAACCATAATCGAATCAGCGGCTTCTATAATCTCATCAATACACTGCAATGCTTCAGCACGCTCAATCTTAGCCACAATAGCGCCATGGCCACCGGCAGCGCGCAGCAATGCACGCGCCTCATGGATATCGTCGGCAGTACGTGGAAATGAGACAGCAAGATAATCGGCCTTAATTTTCGCTGCCGTAATCACATCAGCACGATCCTTTTCAGTCAACGCTTCCGCCGACAAGCCACCACCTTGTAGATTGATACCTTTGCTGTTAGTTAAGCGACCACCTATGACAACTTTGCATCGAATCTCAGTCCCTTCAACTCTGTCTATCCAAAGAGTGAGGCGACCATCGTCTAATAGTAAGGTATCACCACGTTTGACATCATTAACCAAGGACGCATAGGTCACCCCAACACGCTCAACCGTTCCAGCATTAGCATCAAGTGCACTATCCAGCACAAAACCATTACCTTCAACGAGATCAACACCACCATCAGCAAAACGCTGAATACGAATCTTTGGCCCTTGTAAATCAGCCAGCACCCCGACCTGACGGCCATGTGCCGCTGCGCGGTTTCGTACATTTTCTGCACGCTTGATATGATCTTCAGCGCTACCATGAGAGAAATTCAGGCGCACCACGTCAACACCCGCTTCTAATATCTGGTCTAAAACAGCGGGATCATCAGTTGCAGGACCTAATGTGGCCAATATTTTTGTACGTCTAGGCATGTCGACTCATTTTATTAAAAAAAATACAGTAAACGGTTAAAACCATTTACACATTAATCCGCTGCGCGCTGCTCAAGAATCTCGACTGCAGGCAACTTTTTACCTTCTAAAAACTCCAGAAAAGCGCCACCACCAGTGGATATATAAGAGACCTTATCAGTAATACCGTATTTTGCGACAGCAGCCAGAGTGTCACCACCACCAGCGATGGAAAACGCGTCACTGTCAGCAATCGCCATGGCTAAGGCCTTGGTGCCTTCACCAAACTGGTCGAATTCAAACACCCCAATCGGGCCGTTCCAAACAATCGTTCCCGCCTTTTTCAAAATCTCGGCAAAGGCTTCAGAAGTCTTTGGCCCAACATCAAAAATCATGTCGTCGTCAGCAGTTTCTTCGGCGCATTTCAGTGTGGCCGCCGCATTTTCTGAAAACTCTTTAGCGCAGACTACATCACTGGGTATTGGAATATCACCACCACGCGCTTTGGCCTCAGCAGACAACTCTTTAGCCACATCAATCAGGTCATGCTCACACAAGGACTTGCCCACACAATGGCCCGCAGCAGCAATAAATGTATTGGCAATGCCCCCGCCAACAATGAGTTGGTCAACCACTTTTGATAATGATTTCAACACTGTCAGCTTCGTTGAAACCTTAGAGCCACCAACAATGGCAACCATTGGCCGCGCTGGGTTATCTAAGGCTTTGCCTAAGGCTTCCAGCTCATTGGCAAGCAGAGGGCCTGCGCAGGCAACCGGAGCATATTTAGCCACACCATGTGTCGACGCTTGAGCACGGTGAGCTGTACCAAAGGCATCCATGACAAAGATATCGCATAGTGCCGCCATCTTTTTCGACAATGCATCATCGTTGGCTTTTTCACCCTTATTGAAGCGCACATTCTCACACAGCACAACTTCGCCTGCGGCAACGTCTGCACCATCAAGCCAATCTTTAACAAGACGCACGGGGATATCACAATTATCAGTGATATATTGAGCCACAGGAGCCAGCGAAGCCGCCTCATCAAATTCGCCTTCGCTTGGGCGACCTAAATGAGACATTAACATCACACAGGCACCAGCATCACGTGCTTGTCTAATCGTTGCCAACGAGGCACGAATACGCGTGTCGTCGGCAATCTTGCCGTCTTTTAACGGCACATTCAAATCCTGGCGAATCAGTACACGCTTCCCCGCCAAATCCATATCTATCATCTTCAAGACTGACATAAGAAACTCCAGAAACAGCGGTGGCCGCAAAAGCGGCCACCCGAACAATATCAACGACTAAAACTATTTAGCATTCATCAAGGCAACGGTGGTATCAAGCATGCGGTTTGAGAAACCCCACTCGTTATCATACCAAGCACAGATCTTAATCAACTTACTACCAATCACCTTGGTCAAGGTGGCATCATAAGTCGAAGACGCTGGATCATGGTTAAAATCAATCGATACCATTGGCCCATCACTATAATTCAGTATACCTTTAAGGTCGCCTTCAGAGGCTTCCTTCAAAATCACATTAATGGCTTCTTTGCTCGTTGGTTTCCTGGGCACAAAAGTCAAATCAACAATTGAGACATTGGCTGTCGGCACGCGCATAGCAAAACCATCCAGCTTACCGTTCAACTCAGGCATGACCAAGCCCACAGCTGCTGCGGCACCGGTCTTGGTAGGAATTTGCGATAAGGTGGCAGAACGCGCGCGACGCAAATCCGAGTGATAGACGTCTGTTAAAACCTGATCATTGGTGTAAGAATGAATCGTGGTCATCAAACCATACTCAATACCGATACGGTCATGGATAGGTTTGATTAAAGGTGCTAAACAGTTAGTTGTGCACGACGCATTAGAGATAACTGTATCAGTCGCTTTTAAAATCTTGTGGTTAACACCGAAAACAATCGTTGCATCCACATCGCCACCACCCGGCGCAGAAATAATCACTTTCTTGGCACCTGCTTGCAGGTGAGCAGACGCTTTTGCTTTGTTGGCAAAGAAGCCCGTGCACTCATGCACCACATCAACGCCCAACTCAGCCCAAGGTAATTTGGACGGATCACGCTCGGCAAATACGCGAATACGATCACCATTGACGACCATAGTGTCACCATCCACTGAAACATCGGCAGCGAATTTACCGTGCACGGAATCGTATTTAGTCAAGTGGGCATTGGTGTTGCTGTCACCCAAGTCGTTAATCGCAACGATCTCGATTTCATCGCTACGACCTGACTCATAAAGGGCACGTAAAACGTTACGACCAATACGGCCATAGCCGTTGATTGCTACTTTAATACTCATATCAACTCCCTAATAGTTTCAATAAAAACGTTTGGCTAGCAATATTTTCTAAGCCAGCACATCGTTGACTGCGGCAACAACATTATCTACAGTAAAACCAAAATGTTTAAACAAATCGCTAGCTGGTGCAGATTCACCGAAGGTGGTCATGCCAATCACTTTCCCGCCAAAACCGACATAGCCTTTCCAAATGTGAGGTACACCGGCTTCAACCGCAACACGAGCAGTCACCGCGCGGGGTAATACTGATTCCTTATAGGCGGCATCTTGCGCTTCAAAAATCTCTAGGCACGGAATAGAGACTACGCGGATATTCTTGCCTGACATTGCCTTGGCCGCCTCAACGGCAAGCTCGATCTCAGAACCGGTAGCGATAATAATCGCATCGGGATTGGCACCACCCTCTAACAAGATATAACCGCCTTTTTCGATATTGGCAATTTGCGCATCATTACGCGGCTGATGCGGCAAGCCCTGACGTGAAAATACCAAGGTACTTGGCTGATTCTTGCTCTCAATTGCCACTTTCCAACTGACAGCAGACTCGACCGCATCACACGGGCGCCAAACATGCATACCAGGAATAATACGCAATGAGCTGACATGCTCAACTGGCTGGTGAGTCGGGCCATCTTCACCCAAACCAATCGAGTCATGGGTAAAAACAAAGATACTTTGAATTTTCATCAACGCTGCCATGCGCATTGCATTGCGGGCATAATCAGAAAAAACAAGGAACGTAGCGCCATACGGGATAAACCCACCGTGAATAACAATGCCATTCATAATCGCCGACATGGCAAACTCACGCACACCGTAGTGAATATAGTTAGCGTCGCCATCGGCTGCCGCTGTCATGCTCTTGGAGCCTGACCACATGGTCAAATTAGAAGGCGCCAAATCAGCTGAGCCACCTAACAACTCCGGCAACATTGGCGCAAACGCTTCAATCGCTTTTTGTGACGCTTGACGGGTCGCAATTTTTGCAGCTTTAGCGTTAACATCACTAACATAAGCCGCCGCTTTATCTGCCCAATCAGCTGGCAATTCCCCTGCCATACGACGTTTATATTCGATCGCCAGCTCAGGATAGGCGTTTTCATATTTGGCAAACTGGGCATCCCAATCGCCTTCCAGGTCGGCACCCGTTTTCTTGGCATCCCAGCCTGCGTAGATATCGTCTGGAATTTCAAACGGCGCATGCGGCCAACCGATATTTTTGCGCGTCAGTGCAATTTCTTCATCACCCAGCGCCGCACCATGACACTCATGGCCACCGGCTTTATTGGGCGAACCCTGACCAATCACCGTCTTACAACAGATCATTGTTGGTTTATCAGGCTCGGCACGGGCATTACGTATCGCCATATGTAGCGCATCGGGGTCATGGCCATCAACATCGGCAATAACATGCCAACCGTAGGCTTCAAAGCGCTTGACTGAGTCATCGGTAAACCAACCTTCGACATCGCCATCAATAGAAATACCATTGTCGTCATAGAAAGCAATCAATTTACCTAAGCCTAAGGTACCGGCTAGCGAGCAGGCCTCATGCGAAATACCTTCCATTAAGCAACCATCACCTAAAAAGACATAGGTAAAGTGATCAACAATCTTATAAGAATCGGTATTAAAACGCGCTGCCATTACTTTTTCGGCAATCGCCATACCGACCGCATTAGTCAAACCCTGGCCTAGCGGCCCGGTCGTGGTTTCAACGCCGTCTGTATAGCCATATTCCGGGTGGCCGGGTGTTTTTGAATGCATTTGACGAAACTGCTTAAGTTCATCAACAGGCAGGTCGTAACCCGACAGATGCAGTAGAGAATAATGCAACATGGAACCGTGACCATTCGACAAAATAAAGCGGTCGCGGTTGTCCCAATGAGGGTTGGCCGGGTTGTGGCGCAAATAATCATTCCACAACACTTCGGCGATATCCGCCATTCCCATAGGCATACCAGGGTGTCCAGAATTCGCTTTTTGTACGGCATCCATGCTCAATGCACGAATCGCATTGGCCAAGTCAGTCCGAGAGGGCATCGATCTCTCCTTCAATAATAGCCATTAATAGCTATAAAATTCGTTGTTATAGACTGTCGAGCAAACCATACCCGCACACAAT
Source organism: Gammaproteobacteria bacterium (assembly GCA_016765075.1). Classification (NCBI taxonomy): domain Bacteria; kingdom Pseudomonadati; phylum Pseudomonadota; class Gammaproteobacteria; species Gammaproteobacteria bacterium. The sequence goes on along the minus strand of JAESQP010000137.1, from coordinate 4,871 downwards.
TACACTAAAAAAGCTTACGGAGTGCATTTCGACAGCTCACTGCCAGAACGGTACCAGCGAAAATCTTCACAGCAGAACTTCTCCAGTGAAAATCGCCACGCAACCCTCAGGCAGTACGTTATATTTCTGGCCCCAGCGCTCGAGCAATAAACTATTTTGGCAGATCACGGGGCGGCCTATTATACTGGAACTTGAAAAAAGCTCCAGTGTGGTAAAAAATACCCCTTCTTCGCAGCATACATAATATGTGGGTAATACTGGCTCAACGGCTTAGAACGCTCTAGAGTACGCTTCCTGGAAGCAACCAACCAAACTCAATTGGCCTTAAACATCCAAAATAGTTGCCTACATGGTGTAGGTTAGACGCCTCACACAACTCTGAATCATGGCTAAAATCACATAGGGGATACGTCACACATGTCGCACAACACTCTTTTTACCTCTGAGTCCGTCTCTGAGGGTCACCCCGACAAAATCGCCGACCAAATCTCGGATGCTGTGCTGGACGCATTGCTGACCCAGGATCCCGCCGCACGCGTTGCCTGCGAGACTCTGGTAAAAACCGGCATGGTCTTGATTGCTGGTGAAATCACTACCAATGCCTGGGTTGACCTCGAAGAGATCGTGCGTACCACAGTAAAGGAAATTGGCTACAACAGTTCTGAGATGGGCTTTGACTGGGAGTCTTGCGCGGTATTGAATGGTATTGGCAAACAATCCCCCGATATTGCCATGGGGGTTGATGAAGGCGAAGATGGCGAGCAAGGCGCCGGTGACCAGGGTCTGATGTTTGGCTATGCCAGCAACGAGACAGATGTCTTGATGCCAGCGCCCATTACGTATGCTCACCGCCTAGTTAGACGTCAGGCTGAGGTGAGAAAAAACGGCACGCTACCTTGGCTACGTCCCGACGCCAAAAGCCAGCTCACTTTCCGTTATGAAAACAATACGCCTGTTGGCATTGATACCGTTGTGTTGTCAACACAGCACAACCCTGAAATCGACAACGACACGCTACATGAAGCGGTGATGGAAGAGATCATCAAACCGGTTTTACCCGCCAAATGGTTGAGTAAAACCACCAAAATTCATATTAATCCAACCGGTCGCTTCGTTATTGGTGGCCCGGTCGGTGACTGCGGGCTGACTGGCCGCAAAATCATTGTTGACACCTATGGCGGCATGGCACGCCATGGCGGCGGTGCCTTTTCTGGTAAAGACCCTAGCAAAGTCGACCGTTCGGCTGCCTATGCTGGCCGTTATGTTGCTAAAAATCTGGTAGCAGCCGGGCTTGCCGATCGCTGTGAAATCCAGATCTCCTACGCCATCGGCGTCGCCGAACCCACCTCGATCAGTATCGACACCTTCGGTACTGGTAAAATAAGCGATCAAAAAATTGTTGCGCTGGTAAAACAACATTTTGATCTGCGCCCACGTGGCCTGATAAAAATGCTCGATCTGCTTAAGCCTATTTACACGGCCACGGCCAGTTACGGCCATTTTGGCCGTGAAGAAGCGGGCTTTTCCTGGGAAAAGACAGATAAAGCTGATGCACTCAGCAACGCCGCAGGCATTAACAGCTAAGCTAATAGCCCGATATTATTGAAACATTCTTAATGGAGATACACTAAATGAGTCTTGCCGCACCAATAGAAAACCTGAGCCCTGATTACAAAGTCGCTGACATGTCGTTGGCGGATTGGGGGCGCAAAGAAATCAATATTGCTGAAAGCGAAATGCCTGGATTGATGGCACTGCGTAAAGAATATAGTGTAGAAAAACCATTAAAAGGCGCGCGTATCGCTGGCTGCCTGCACATGACCATTCAAACTGCGGTATTAATCGAAACACTGCTTGATCTTGGCGCAGAAGTACGCTGGTCATCGTGTAATATTTTCTCTACTCAAGATCATGCTGCCGCAGCCATGGCCGCCGCCAACATTCCTGTCTTTGCCTGGAAAGGCGAGACCGATGAAGAGTTCTGGTGGTGCATAGAACAAAGCATTTTTGGCCCCGACAATTGGCGACCCAATTTGATTCTCGATGACGGTGGCGACCTCACCATACTCATGCATGAGAAATACGGCGAACTGCTCAAGGATGTCAAAGGCCTGTCTGAAGAAACCACCACCGGTGTTCATCGCCTCTATAATATGATGCGTGATGGCTCGTTAAAAGTGCCTGCGTTTAACGTTAACGACTCAGTCACCAAATCGAAATTCGACAACCTCTATGGTTGCCGCGAATCTTTGGTAGACAGCATCAAACGTGCAACCGATGTCATGATCGCCGGTAAAGTTGCCGTGGTTTTAGGCTACGGCGATGTCGGCAAGGGCAGCGCGCAATCCCTGCGCGGCCTCGGCGCCACCGTATGGATTACCGAGATCGACCCTATCTGTGCGCTACAAGCTGCAATGGAAGGCTATCGTGTCGTGACAATGGATGAAGCTTGTTCACAAGCGAATATCTTTGTCACCACCACCGGTAACGTTGACATCATTACCCATGAGCACATGAAACAAATGAAAGATCAGGCCATCGTTTGCAATATTGGCCATTTTGATTCTGAAATTGCCGTCGCCTCATTGAAACAATACACATGGGAAAACATCAAACCCCAGGTCGACCATATTATCTTCCCTGACGGCAAACGCATTATTTTATTGGCTGAGGGACGCTTAGTGAACCTTGGCTGCGGCACCGGTCACCCAAGCTTTGTTATGTCCAACTCGTTCACTAACCAGGTGCTAGCGCAGATTGAATTGTGGAACAACACCGATAATTACGAAAACAAAGTCTATGTCTTGCCGAAGAAGCTGGATGAGAAAGTCGCACGCCTGCACCTAAAACAAGTTGGCGCAAACCTCACCGAACTCACCGATGAACAGGCCAAATATATTGACGTAGACAAAGACGGCCCGTATAAACCAAAGCATTATCGTTATTAAAATTAAAGTAGAGATATAACGTGGAAAACGATCAACGCACTATTAGCTTCGAATTTTTTCCACCGAAAAATGCGCAAGCCGCCGAACGGCTTGCGCAAACCAGTGCAACCCTGGCAGAGTTAGCCCCTGAGTTCTTCTCAGTTACCTTTGGTGCTGGCGGTAGCACCCGCGACAATACCCTTGAATGCGTATCAAACATTAGCAGCGCCACTGGCATTGATGTAGCCCCTCACCTCTCTTGTATTGGTTCAACCGAAAGCAGTATTCGCGAGCTCTTGGAGGTATATCAAAGTAAAGGGGTAAAACGTATCGTCGCATTGCGTGGCGATATGCCATCAGGCATGCGCGATCCAGGCGAGTTCAATTATGCCAATGAATTAGTCGAATTCATCCGCAAAACAACCGGCGATCATTTTCACATCGAAGTCGCCGCCTATCCTGAGTTTCATCCGCAAGCACGGTCTGCTCAAGAGGATATAACCAATTTTAAACGCAAAGTTGACGCCGGCGCCGACAGTGCCTTAACACAATATTTTTTCAATGCCGATGCCTATTTTCGCTTGCTCGACGATTGCAGCGCAGCAAACATTAACATCCCCATTGTTCCCGGCATCATGCCCATTACTAACTATACTCAGTTGGCACGGTTTTCCGATGCTTGCGGCGCTGAAATCCCGCGCTGGATACGTCGTCGCCTTGAGGGCTTTGGCGATGACATGGAATCTCTACGTGATTTTGGTACCGATATTATCACTGAGCTCTGCGGCACACTGCTTGAGGGCGATGCGCCAGGGCTACATTTTTATACCATGAACCAAACTAAAGCAACGCTGGCAATCTGGCGGCAACTACAAGGTTAGAGCTAAGCAAGCTCTTACAGCACATCACTCTCGTGGCCAAACACAGACTTTATATCGCGGCAAAACTTAGCAGCAACTCAACGACATCGTTAGATGCGTCCACCACACATTATGTGCTCAACGTTTTGCGCCTGCGTAATGGCTGTGAAATTGAGGCCTTTGATGGCGAAGGCCATGCTTATCATTCAATGCTAGATGTCAGCGGCAAACGTAGCGCGCAATTAACAATAGGCAACGAAACCACCACTGATCGTGAATCGCCGCTACACATTGAACTATTACAAGTTCTATCGCGTGGCGAAAAAATGGATTGGGTCATTCAAAAAGCCGTTGAGCTAGGCGTCACTTCCATTCGTCCACTTACTAGTGAACGCTGTAACGTTAAGCTTGACGCTAAGCGCGCGCGCAGTCGCCTTAATCATTGGCAAGCTATAATAAGTAATGCCTGCGAGCAATGTGGCCGTAATCGACTACCGCAATTACATGCGTTAACAGACATAATAAATATTTCAAAGAACGCTGCCATCACATCCGATCATCGATGGCTATTACACCCTGAAGCAAAGCAAACACTGGCTACAGAGACCGTTACTGAAAATGCATCTATCAGTATTTTAATCGGGCCAGAAGGTGGCTTGAGCGACGGTGAAATTCATATGCTCAACAACGCAGGGTTTCAACCCAAGCAATTTGGGCCACGTATCTTGCGCACCGAAACCGCTGCCATTGCTGCTATCTCAGCCATTCAAAGTCGTTGGGGCGACATGTGATTGTCTAACCCAAGCTAATGCTTATACAGATCGTTCAAACGTTGTGCTAACTCGATAGCAGACGCAGTTTCAAGTAGCTGTTTATTATGATGAGCTTCATCACGTGGCTGCTGTGCTAATCGGCTGGCATAGCTAACTTGACCTTTTTGCAACCAAACTCGGCCGCCTGATGCAAGAACTTTCTGGCAACCCTTGGTGCCATCTTCGCCAATAGCGCTGAATACGATGACATTGGCATTGACACCATATCGCTCAGCGAGCACTGTCATCATTTGATCGTAGGCACGTTCGTG
>JAESQP010000136.1 GCA_016765075.1 Gammaproteobacteria bacterium | reverse complement strand
GTGACAGTGTTGATGTTACTGCCTGCCACAACGCCACTGCCATTGTTGACGCTGCAGGTTTGACTGGGCGCACCGGGTTGGGTCAGTACGCTGACGCTGTAGGTGCTGGCGTCATTGATGGCGCTGACAAAGGCGAAGCTGCCATTGGCCGTTAAGGTCAGGTCATCGGCGCCGTTTTGTTGTAAGACGATACTGCTATCGCTCAGCCCGGTCAGGTTACCACTGATGGTGAAGGTATCGATAACTTCGTTATTGTCGCCACCACTGCCACCACCGCCACCACCACATGCTGCAAAGCCGAACACACTGACGCTAACCAGTAACCAGCGAATAACGTTTGCAAGACGGAATAATGACATAACAGTTCCTTTGTATAGTCGTATGGAGGTAGAAAATCCTTATTGACAGTAGCGGTATGAATTTATGATTCTTTACTTTAGTGTTTTAGCTTTATCGTTCTTTAAATCTCAGGCAAGCAGCTACATGCTTAATATTTGTTGCTTCGAAGGGGTTTTTAGGTTTGAGTATAATTACCTGGCCTTTGTTGGATAACTTGGTTACCTTCATGGCTGTGTATATTTTGACAAGCAAGAATAATGCAGGCATTTCAGTGGTTGCCTGAGTGCTTGTCAAGGTAGAAAATCGCCCTAACAAGCGACTATGGCGTGACAATAAAACAACTTGTGTCGATATGTTGAGGTGGTTTACTGATGGACGATAAAACCAGAGCGACCGATTTTCGTATGCAGCCTATTAACGATGCCATGTTACATCGGGAAAGCTGGAAGATTTTTCAAATCATTGCCGAGTTTGTCGAAGGCTTTGAACGCCTGGTGTTGATCAAGCCCTCTGTCAGCATCTTTGGTTCGGCGCGTACAGCGACAGATCACCCCTATTATGAGCTCACTGAAAAAATCGCACGTGGCTTGTCTGATGCGGGTTTTAGCGTGGTTAGTGGAGGCGGCCCTGGTCTTATGGAGGCGGCCAATAAAGGTGCTTTTGCGGGAAAATCACCCAGCATTGGTTTGAATATTCAACTGCCCCATGAGCAAAGCGGTAATCCATATCAGGATGTGTCGTTAAGTTTTCGCCACTTTTTTTCACGTAAAGTCATGTTCGTAAAATATGCTTCGGCTTATGTGGTCTTGCCCGGTGGTTTCGGCACGCTTGATGAATTAGCCGAAATATTGACTCTGGTGCAAACAGGCAAGACTCGCCGGATCCCCATTATTTTAGTGCATACGCCATTTTGGGACGGATTATTGAACTGGTTCAAAGATACCTTGGTCAGAGAAGGTACAATCAACGAAGCGGACCTTGATTTGATGCAGGTATTGGATGATCCTGATGACGTGGTTGAAGCCATCTTTACTCACTACGAAAACCGCGGTATTGAGCCTTCTGTCGAAGGCCAGCCGACGTTGTTGGATCTGTAAGCATGTATAGGCTCCATAGAAAAATAGCCTGGTTTGGCCTCGCTATAGCGTTGTTGGCAATGTTATCTGGTGTTGTCCTGGCCGATGATGCTGATTTATCTGAAGCGCAAGTCACGATTGTTCAGGACGACAAGGAGCAGCGCGTCGAGGAGTACCGCGTTAACGGTCAGCTCTATCTAGTCAAGGTTATTCCGGTCATTGGTCCGGCGTATTTTCTTGTTGATGAAGATGGCGATGGCCAGTTCGAACTGCAAGATAATGATCCTACGGTCAATCCAGCCACCGCTCAGTGGCGACTGTTTAAATGGAATTAAGCCAGACAAGCTCTGATGTGCCATGGAACACGATCTTGCGACTGAACCTTGTCATATAAAGGGCAGCTCTGCGTTGTACCCCAAGGGTTCATTTCAATACCCCCTTGAGGGGTACACTTCCTTCGGGGCGCGGTCTTGCTAATAGCCCCGCTATTGGCTACGATTCGCGCCTTGATCTGAAAATTGCTGTCGGCAACCTCGCTGTATCCCGAGAGCTTGCCCCCGCGAAATCGTGGGGGCACGTAGTCCCAGAGGCATCAAAGGTTGCCTAAACTATAACGCTGCTGGCCTGAGCCAGACTTCCTCAATAATATAAAGACTCATTATGTCCGTGTTTACCCGCGTTGAGCGCGCGCAGCTTGATGCGTTTCTTACGACCTATGACCAAGGCGAGCTGCTGGAGTTTGCTGGTATTAGCGATGGTATTGTTAATACCAACTACTTTGTGACGACAACGAGCGGTCGTTATGTACTGACCTTGTTTGAAGAATTAGCCACAGATGAGCTGCCCTATTTTATCGAGCTGATACGTTTTGCGCATAAACAGGGCGTGCCTTGTGCCTTGCCTGCTGCTGATCGAGCGGGGCAACATTTGCGTGAGTTGTGTGGTAAACCCGCTTTGCTGGTTGAGCGACTTAAGGGCAGTGGTGTGGCACGGCCTAATCTGGCGCAGTGTCAGCAAATCGGTTCGGCTTTAGGCATGTTGCACCGTGTTGGCATTGATTTTCCTTATCATCGCGCCAGCGAGCATGGGTTTGACTGGCATACGATGGCGACAAATAAAGTGTTGCCTGTGGTCACTGCTGAGGATGCTGCGTTGTTATCTGATGAGGTGCATTTCCAGGCGGCGCAATCCTATGCTGATTTGCCGCTAGGCTTAACGCATGGCGACCTGTTTCGTGATAACGCTTTGTTTAATGGCGATACATTGAGCGGCATTATCGACTTCTATTACGCCTGTGATCATATGCTCGTGCATGATCTCGCAGTGGTAGTGAATGATTGGTGTGGCTGCGGCGACGGTAGTTTAGATAGCGAGCGAGTCGATGCGTTGTTACGATCCTACCAAGAGCAGCGCCCTCTCAATGCCCACGAATTGGAACATTGGCAGTCCATGTTGCGTGCCGCCGCGTTACGTTATTGGTTATCACGCTTATATGATTTGCATTTTCCAAGGTCTGGTGAGATGACTCATGCTAAGGATCCCAACTATTTCCGTCAAATTCTACAGCACAGAATCGCGTTTAGCCCACCGCGCCCCTGCTTAGCCTAAGGCGCTATCTTTGCTGTTTTCGCTTGTGGATAAGTGAGTGGATAACTTTTTCGGAGTTATCTGAATTTCTGGTTTAGGTGAAAGTAAGCTATTGATAATATAAGAAAAATATAAATTTATTTATATTTTTCAATAAGTTAATGATTGCTGTCGTAACACGCTATAAGGATAGCGTGTATGTAGGGCATATAAATATGTTGTGAATAAGTGCTGTATTGGCTGTCAAAAGCATGCTTTGAGTAGATAGAAAAGTGGTAGAAGGCGTTGAAATGTAAAAAGTTTGATTAACATCGCACAATTTTTATATAAGCATCGTATGATTACAGTACAGCGTAGTAACTTGGGGGAGTTGAGCGGGTGATCCATGTCTGTAATTACCCGTAATAGCAAATGATGACAGCGCCAGACTTAAATAAAGTAGCACAGTTCATGTCGAGTGAATCGGCCATGGCGTGGCTAACTGCGCTCGTCAATATTGCCCTCATCGTATTTGCAGCCTATGCTGCAGCGCAACTGACTTGGCGCTTTATTCCGAGCTCTGAAGCATCGGTTGCACCGCCGCATCTTGCTGTGACAAGCAAGGCATCAAACAACACGAATAATGATGTTGACGCCAATCGCCTGGTTGCTTATCACTTATTGGGTCAAGTTGATAAACAGGCACCAGTTAAAAACACACAGTCAGTGGTGAGGGCAACGCGTTTGCCGCTGACGCTACGTGGTGTCGTAGTCTCTGATCGAGCCGATACAGCGCGAGCGATTATTGCTGCGCCGAACGTGGGTGAATTGTCGTATGCCATTGGCGCTATTTTACCGGGCAATGCCAAGCTAGAAGAAGTCCAAGTGGATAGAATTATTCTCTTACGTAATGGTCAGTTTGAAACACTACTGTTACCAACTGATAGCGAAGGTGTAGATTTTAGCGCTGCACCCATGCCGAGCCCGGCGACTGCTAATACCGACAGCTCTGAAGCGGTGATTGCAACACCTAATCAGTTTCGTGATGCCTTGCTTGATGCGCCACAGAGTCTCGCAGGTTTGGTCAATACGGTGCCGCAGACCAACGACCAAGGCCGATTAATAGGCTTTCAATTGCAACCTGGTAAAGACGCAGGTTTTCTCCAGCGTTTTGGTTTGCAGCCAGGCGATGTATTGACCAGCGTTAATGGTATTCAGCTAGACAGCCCGGTGCGTGCGCTTGAGGTGATACGTGAACTGGGTGAAGCAAGTGAGGTCAGTGTCGAAGTGCTACGTAATAATATACTGCAATCACTGGTATTTTCCTTTGACCAAGGGTGACACTGGCATGATTTTATGCGTTAATAATCGGTTCCCCCTGGGCAAACTAAAAGACAAAGGGATATGACGGTTTCGCAGCAAAAACAAGGGTGCTTGAGAAGATATTGCCGCGCAGTGGTTCTGCTGGTCGCGTGGTTGCCCGCGTGCTTAATGGTGTCTCCGTTATGGGCCGAACCTGTCACCTTTAATCTTAAAGAAGCGGATATTACGGCTGTTGCCAGCATCGTTGCTGACATTACCGGCAAAAACTTTGTTATCGATCCGCGTGTCAAAGGTAAGGTCACTATTATTTCCTCACGCCCGATGGAGCGTGATGAGATCTACCAAATCTTTTTATCCGTATTGCAGGTGCATGGTTTTGCTGCCATTGAGTCGGGTAATGTCATCAAGATTGTGCCCTCAGCAAATGCCAAGCAGGCCGCTGTGCCATTGGCTTCTGATCAAACGCCAGGTCGTCTCGATGAATTGGTGACGCGCGTCATCGAGCTTAAGAATGTCCCTGCCGCCCAACTTGTGCCGATATTGCGTCCCTTGGTGCCACAGCAAGGACATTTAGTTGCCTATCCACCGAGTAATAGCTTGGTTATTTCAGACCATGCAGCCAACATCGAGCGTTTATACAAAATCATTCGCCGTATTGATAAGCCCAGCGTTGATGAAATCGATATTATTAATCTGCGTAATGCTTCGGCGACCGAAGTCGTACGCATTCTTAACTCACTACAGCAAGGTGGTCAGGGCGCTGCTAACCAGGCGGTATTGAGCGCGCGCCCGACACTGGTTGCTGATGAACGAACCAACAGTATATTAATTAGTGGTGAGCCGACAGCGCGTTTACGCTTGCTGGCGGTGATTTCACACTTGGATACACCGCTGGAAAGTGGTGGTAATACCCATGTTATTTACCTGCATTATGCCAACGCCCTAGAAATGCGCGAAGTGCTAACCGGTGTTAGCGAAACCATTCGGCAAGAGCAAGAAGGTGGTAATGCCGCTGCGGCAGCGCCTGCTTCACCGGTTAGTATTCAGGCAGATGAAGCCACTAATGCCTTGGTGATTACGGCACCTCCAGAACAGTTTCTTGCTTTACAGGAGGTCATTCGCAAGCTCGATATTCGTCGTGCGCAGGTTCAGATAGAAGCCGTTATTGCTGAGGTGTCAGGTCAGACTGCAGCAGCATTGGGCGTACAATGGCAGTCGACGCAGAATACAGCCGGCAGTGGTGTATTTGGTGGCACCAGCTTTAATTCGCCGACCGGACTTGTGCCGCCGATAGGTGCAGTTGCGCTGAATCCGGCTCTGGCCAACAGCGGCGGTGGCTTGGCGCTGGGTTTCTTTGATGGCACTACCGATGTGTTGGGCACCCAGGTTCTGAATTTGGGTGTGTTGGTGAATTTGATCAATAACGATACCTCTTCTAATTTATTGGCAACGCCTAATTTATTAACACTGGATAACGAAGAAGCTGAGATTACTGTTGGCCAAAACGTGCCATTTGTTACCGGCACGCAGCAAACGACAGGAGGTTTGGCCAATCCATTTCAGACCATTGAACGTCAAGACATCGGCCTCATTTTGCGTGTGACACCACAGATCAATGAAGGTGATTCCGTTAAGCTGGATATTTATCAAGAGACATCGAGCATCAGTAGTGCGGCCACTGCCCTGTCGGACATTATTACCAACACACGCACGATTGAGACCAGCGTCCTGGTCGAAGACGGCAGCATTGTCGTCCTGGGTGGCTTGATTCAGGATAGTCTTAACGAATCGGTGCAAAAAATCCCGCTGCTGGGTGATATTCCTGTTATTGGCAATTTGTTCCGTTTTCGTGAGTCTGTGATTGACAAGACCAATACGATGGTGTTTTTACGGCCGCTGATTATACGTAACGAAGAGCATGCGCGTTATATTGCCGGGGGTAAGTACGATTTTATTCGTGGTAAGCAGCAAGCCATTCGTGATCGCGGTGTTGCACTCGTTGATGATGAGCTATCACCTTTGTTGCCAGATTTTGAAGACTATCTTGAATTACCACCCCCGTTTGAGAAGAGTCGTGCAACGTCGTCATACAATGTTGGCGATCCCGCTGTTGAGATTCCTCCCCCGCTAGAGTTTGTTGTCGAACCTAAAGACCTTGGCCTTGATAGTAGCAAAGGGTAATGGCGCAATCACTAGAGCCTGAAGGAAGCGCTAGCCCAGCCCTGTCAAAACAAGGCGCTAAGCAACTACCGTTCAGTTATGCCAAGCGTAACGGCGTACTCGTGTCAGCCTATGACAATGACATTGCGCAAGTGAGCTGCCGAGAAGGTGATGTGACACCAATGGCGATTGCAGAAGTACGGCGCTTTGTCGGCCAAGCCATCGCACTTCATTTGATCCCACGCGAAGAGTTTGATGCCCTGCTGCGGCGCTCTTATGAGCAGGGTTCGAGTGATGCCATGCAAATGATGGGCGACATTGGTCAGGATATGGATCTGTCGCGTGCGATGCAAGAACTGCCTGAGCCAGAAGATTTGCTTGAAAGCGAAGATGACGCACCGATAATTCGTTTGCTCAATGCCATGTTTACCGAGGCAGTCAGGGAGAACGCTTCAGATATTCATATCGAACCCTATGAAAACCGCCTGGCCATTCGTTTTCGCATTGATGGTGTATTGCGTGAAGTGCTTCAACCTGATCGTGCCTTGGCACCGCTGGTTGTGTCACGCATAAAAGTGTTGGCCAAGCTCGATATTGCTGAAAAACGCTTACCGCAAGATGGTCGTATTTCCATCAAGATTGCCGGTCATCCTGTTGATGTTCGTGTCTCGACGTTACCATCAGGGCATGGTGAGCGTGTTGTCTTGCGTTTGCTTGACAAGCAAGGCGGCAGGATGGATTTAGAGCATCTAGGCATGGCTCCTGATACCATGACCTTGTTCGATAAAATGGTGCATCGGCCGCACGGTATCGTCTTGGTTACCGGCCCTACCGGTTCTGGTAAAACCACAACACTCTATGCAGGCATGACCCGCATCAATGATAAAAGTCGTAACATTATGACGGTTGAAGATCCTATCGAGTATTATCTTGATGGTGTCAGCCAAACCAATGTTAATACCAAGGTCGATATGACCTTTGCTCGAAGTTTGCGCGCAATTTTACGTCAAGACCCCGACGTGGTCATGGTCGGTGAAATTCGGGATGTTGAGACGGCAGAGATTGCTGTACAAGCTAGCTTGACGGGTCATTTAGTGCTATCAACTTTGCATACTAACAGTGCGGTGGGTGCGATTACGCGGTTACGTGATATGGGCGTAGAGCCATTTTTATTGGCCTCGAGTTTGCTGGGTGTGTTAGCGCAGCGCTTGGTGCGTGTTTTATGTGCTGATTGCAAGCACCCACGACCAGCAAGCCCTGCTGATTGCAAAGTGATTGGGATTGATGAACATAACCCAGCTGTTATTTATGATGCTGTGGGCTGTAACAAATGTAATTATCTTGGCTATCGCGGCCGTATTGGTATCTATGAGCTGGTTGAGGTCGATACAACGATGGGTCGGCTGATTCATGACGGTGCATCAGAGCAAACTATTGAAAAGCAAGCACGTGAGTCGACGCCTAGTATGATAGAGGATGGTATTCAGCGAGTACTCAATGGCGAGACAACGTTAGAAGAGCTGCTTCGTGTGACACGTGAGGCATAGGCTGGATAATTTATGAATAACGCAATTTCTAGATTGCCTCTTGATGGCACAGGACATTTTCTTCAATCGACCGTACGCATGGGCACGGCGCTCAATCAGAAAATGTCCTGTGCCATCAATTGCCCGCGCTATAATCCCGCGTATTCATGAATTATCTGGCCTAGCATTGCTATGGGTGCATTTGAATACACCGCTCTTGACTCTGTAGGGCGCAATAAAAAAGGCGTGCTTGAGGCGGACACCTCACGCCAGATACGACAAAAGCTGCGCGACCAGGGTTTGGCTCCGCTCACCGTTGTTGAGGTTCAGCAACGAGAAGCGCGTTCGGCTAATCAGCTTTCCTTTTTGCGCCGTGGCGTTAGTGTTATAGATTTAGCGTTAATCACACGTCAACTTGCTACCCTGGTTAAAGCTGCATTGCCGATTGAAGAAGCCCTGCGTACTGTCTCACAGCAAACGAGCAGGCCGTATATTGAAAGCATGCTATTGGCAGTACGTGCGCGGGTAAAAGAAGGCCATACCTTGGCCGATTCCCTGGCTGATTTCCCGCATGTTTTCCCTGAACTTTATAGAATGACCGTTGCAGCAGGTGAACACTCTGGTTATCTTGATATCGTGCTTGAGCGTTTGGCTGATTACACAGAAAGCCGACAGGCATTAAGGCAAAAAACCCAACTTGCGCTGATTTATCCGGTTTTATTGACAGTAGTTGCTGTGCTTGTCATTGTTGCTTTGCTCACCTTTGTGGTGCCACAAGTTATCCAAATTTTTGACAGCATCGAACAAGAGCTGCCTATTCTTACTAGAATACTAATAGTCGTTAGTGATTTTTTACGTGATAATGCCTGGATATTAATCGGCAGTATATTGGGTGTAACCATCCTGTTCGCTAGCGTATTAAAGCGGTCTGGTCCCAAGCGCACATTCCATAAGCTGCTGCTTAAGTTGCCGATCATTGGTAATCTCGTGCGTGGCACCAATACCGCACGTTTTGCACGTACGTTTAGCATCCTCTCTGCCAGTGGCGTTCCTGCCCTGGAGGCGATGACAATATCCTCCAAGGTGTTAACGAATATTCCCATGCGTGAAGCAGTCGAAGATGCAGCAGCACGCGTACGTGAGGGTTCGGTGATACACAAATCGTTGGAACATGCAGGTTATTTTCCGCCGATGACATTACACCTGATTGCTAGTGGTGAAGCCAGCGGCAACCTGGATGTGATGTTAGAACGTGCATCAGTGGCCCAGGAAAGAGAAGTTGAAACGATGGTTGCCGCGTTTGTTGCCTTGTTTGAGCCTTTATTGATTGTCGTTATGGGTGCTGTTGTCCTGGGCATTGTGCTGGCAATACTGTTGCCCATATTTGATCTTAACCAGCTAGTGAAATAGAGAGAATGCAATGTTTATGACACATACAATGAGACGCAGCGGAGGCTTGCAAAGCGGCTTCACCTTGATCGAAATTATGGTGGTGGTAGTTATTCTTGGTATTTTGGCGGCAGTAGTGGCGCCGCGAATATTTGACAGACCTGACCAGGCCCGTATTGTTAAAGCCAAGCAAGATATTCGTGTTTTAGAGAATGCGTTAAATCTTTATCGTTTAGATAATTTTAACTACCCTCAAGGTGACACCGGGCTGCGCGCTTTAGTCGAGAAGCCTGCTGATGCGCCAAACTGGAAAGAAGGCGGTTACCTGGATCGCTTGCCTAAAGACCCCTGGCAGAATCAATATCAGTATTTAAATCCTGGCGTACAGGGTGCCATTGATATTTTTACTTATGGACGTGATGGTGGCAGTGGTGGTGAAGGTGCTGATGCCGATATTGGTAATTGGAATCTTTAAATAGCGTTATGTTATTAACAGGCTCTAGGGTGATGCAAGGACAAAAAGGCTTTACCTTGCTTGAGCTGATTGTTGTTACCCTCATTATCGGCCTCATGATAGGTGTGATTAATCTGTCATCAGGCTTAAATCGCCAGCATGATGTGCAAGAAGAAATAGAACGGCTGGCGGCACTGATTGATTTGGCTGCGCAAGAGTCGATATTTAAGTCTACGGAGATTGCGCTTGAGTTTGAAGAAAGTAGCTACCGATTTCTAACGCTGATTGAAAACGAATGGCAGCCCATCGAAGCGGATCGTATTTTGCGTCAACGGCAATTACCTGCGGGTTTGGAAATAGAATTATTCGTTGAGGGTGAAAGGCAAGAGATCTTTAGTATTGAAACTAAGGATTCAGAAAAGAAGGATATTCCGCCACGTATTTTTTTGCTTTCAAGTGGTGAAATCACTCCTTTTGAAGTTAGCCTCAAGGGAGCTGATGGCGATACCTTGTATACACTGATTGGTCGTATCAACGGCGAATTAGAGATAGAAAAAACCGAGGCGAAACCGAGTTAGCCTAATATGCTTAAGTTAAAAACACCATCACGGTTTTTTCGTGAAAAAGGTTTTACGCTTATTGAAGTCGTCATCGCCCTGGCTGTGATCTCTATTTCGATGGCGGCAGTGATTAATGGTGTGGGTAAAAATATTAACAATGCCAGTTATCTTCGTGAAAAAACATTGGCACATTGGGTTGCATCAAACAAAGTCGCAGAAATTCAGCTAAGCGATATTGCTATCGATGCTAGTGAACAAAAAGGTGAAACGACACTGGCGGAGCTTCGTTGGCAATGGAATGTCAAAATTAGCGATACCGATATCGGAACGATTAAACGCTTAACGGTCGAAGTGCAACGTGAAGAGAGCAATGAACCTTTGGCAATCGTTATCGCTTACGTGGGGCAAGGGTCATGATTTCACGGCGACGTGTACCCTTCAAGAAGATAGCCCTCGGGGTGCAAGATCTGCGCAAGCAAACTATCAGTGGATTTACCTTGCTTGAGCTATTGGTGGCCGTGTCAGTTTTTGCTGTTGTCGCTGCCTTGGCCAGCGGTGGTTTTAACTCTGTCTTAAATACCGCCTCTCATAGTAAGGAGCAAATGCAACGATTTGCAGCATTGCAAAAGGCGATGGTAATTATTTCGCGAGATGTCGAGCAAGCGGTAGAACGGCCAATTCGTGATGGTTTTGGCGACCGTTTAGCGCCTTTTATTGGTAGTCAGCCGACCAATTTATTGGAGTTTTCACGTACCGGGCGACGCAATCCTGGCCAGGTAGCGCGTAGTCATATTCAACGCATAGGCTACCGTCATGAAGATAATGTGCTTTATCGACTAAGCTGGACGGTGCTTGATCGTGCGCAGGATAGCGAGCCGCTTGAATACGAATTGCTCGAAGGCGTTAATGAGATTGAAATTCGCTACCTCGACAGTAATCGCGAGTGGCAAGATCAGTGGCCGCCCTTACAGACAGAACAAGACAATGATGATGCCTTGCCTAAAGGCGTTGAGATTACCTTGGATATCGAAGGTCTAGGCGCCATCCCACGGTTATTTCGCGTCAGAGGTTTTTCGTGATCAGCTTACGCCAACAAGCAGGCGTTGCTTTAATCACCGCACTGATCTTTACTGCGCTAGTTACCACGTTTGCGGTGGCGATTGCTTCGCAGCAGCAAATCGATATTCGTCGTACAGGCAATATTCTGAGTAGCGATAGAGGCTATCTTTTGGCCTTGGGCATTGAAGACTGGGCGCGTGATGTTTTACAAAAAGATATTGAAGATGCCGAGGGCGCGTCGATTGACCATTTAGGTGAAGATTGGAATGTGGCCTTACCACCAATTCAAATCGAGGGCGCTACGGTAACGGGGAAAATTACCGATCTTCAGGGATTAATCAACGTCAATGGTTTAGTTAGCGACAGTGGGCAACCTGTTACGGTTGAGGTGCAACGATTTAGGCGTTTATTAGAACTGTTTGAATTTGACCCGGATATCACAGATGCTCTGGTTGATTGGATAGATCCGGGTACGGAAGTGACGATACCATCGGGTGCTGAAGATTCTTATTACCTCAGCAAAGCCCCCTCTTACCGTGCCGCCAATGCGCCCATGATTAGCATTAGTGAGTTGCGTTTGGTGGCAGGTTTTGATCGGGAAGTTTATACGGCACTCAGTCCTTTTTTAACGGCTTTGCCCACTGCAACGAATACGACGAACAATAATCAAATTGGTTCTAGTGACCAGGGTAATAGTAATAATCAGCAGCCAAACCAAAATAGCGCTAATGCCAATAACAACACGAGCAATAGTAGCGGTACGCCGATCAATATCAATACGGCGCCTCTTGAAATTTTAAGAGTATTAACCGATCCCTCTTTATCTGAGCTTGAGGCTGAGTCCTTGCTAGAGGATAGAGAATCTGAAGAAGGCTTTAAAAGCCAAACCGAATTTCTTGAACATGCTGTGATCGTGGGTACCAATCTTACCCAGGCTGGTGCCGGCAATAATGGACTGGCTATTAGCAGCGAATATTTTCTTATTGAAGGCACAGCGGTATTAGCAGATGCACAAATGCATTTGTTCAGTGTAGTGCGGCGTGATAATGGTAACCTTACGGTGCTTATGCGTGGGCAAGGTAGTTACTGATGGCGATTCTGTTTTTACATCTAAATGCTGAACGTCGAGATGAAGCCGATTGGCTCCATCTCGACGAGAGCATTGCTATGGCGACAGTGCGTCATGGCCCATTATCGTTAGCAGCAAGGGATGCCAAAGGCGCACGCGTTATTGTGTTGCTACCTGGTGCTGATATTACGTTGGCTGATGCCGTAGTGCCGACTCGCAATGTGCAGCGTATTACTACCGCGTTACCTTATTTACTAGAAGAAAAATTTGCTAGTGATGTTGAAGACCTGCATTTTGCTTTTAGCAAGCCTGATTCAGACAATAGCGTAAATGTTGCAGTGATTGCCCGCGACAGACTTGATGATTGGCTGCAACGTTTATTAGACGTTGGCATTCGACCTCATGTCATGGTGCCAGACATTTGTGCGGTGCCATACTCAGAAGACACCTGGTCGGTAGTCGATGGTAGCGATAGCGTATTGTTACGTATGGGGTTAAATAACGGTCTCGCTAGTGACCGTGCCAGCGTGGTAGACACGTTGCGTTTGAGCTTGGCTTTAGCGGCGCAAACACCACCGGCACATATTGTTTACTATCATGGTGTTGATGATGATATTGATACACTTGATTTTGGTGATCTAAGCCCAGAAGTCGAT
The DNA here is from genome assembly GCA_016765075.1 of Gammaproteobacteria bacterium. NCBI lineage: Bacteria > Pseudomonadati > Pseudomonadota > Gammaproteobacteria > Gammaproteobacteria bacterium. The sequence goes on along the minus strand of JAESQP010000136.1, from coordinate 6,180 downwards.
GTTGAGTTGCTTGCAGAGCACCGCCTTAATTTATTGGCGAAACATTATCAAGTTGATGCAAGCATTAATCTATTACAGGGTGATTATGGCCGGCGTGAACAGCTTAGCAAGCGTTTGCGACCATGGCGCGCTACGGCAGGCATTGCTGCTATTGTTTTAGTTTTATTTATTATGCTGAAGATGTTTGATTATGCTGATCTAGTGCAACAGCGAGATCAGCTTAATACGCAAGTTAATGCTGTTTATAAAAAAATATTTCCGCAAGCAACAGGTGTGGCCAATAAAGAACGTGTACAGAGTTTGCTCAAGAAGCTCGGCAATACTAAAGCAGACAGTGATAGTTTTCTTGAGTTATTGGCTAAAGTTGCCGGTGATTTAAAAAATACGACACAGCTTAAAATAACACGTATTGGCTATAGCAACCAGGCGCTCAACCTAGCTTTGACACTAGGCGATTTGCAAAGCCTTGATGATTTGAAAACGCGTTTGAGTAAAGATGAGAGTTTGTCTGTTGAGATCCAGTCGGCAAGTTCCCGTAATGACAAAGTTGAAGCGCGCCTGAAAATAAAAGGTAAGCAGCGATGAGCCAGTGGTGGGCAGGCCTAAATCAGCGTGAGCGCCGTATATTTATCATTGGTGCTATTGCTGTATCGATAACCCTAATATATTTGTTGGTAGTTGAACCCTTTATCCATCATGTTAAAGAGCTTAATACGTCAGTTAGCGAACAAACGGAATTACTGCAATGGATGCGTAACAGCGAACAACAAGTAACTAAATTACGTGCGAACTCCGGGTTTAGTAAGCGGTCGACTATTAGTGGTGGCTCTTTATTAGCCTTGGTTGATCAAACTGCCAAGCGTAGCAAACTAGGCACAGCGATTAAACGTGTGGAGCCGGAAGGTAGCAAAAATGTTCGTCTTTGGTTAGAGCAAGCTTCCTTTGATAATATTTTACTTTGGCTAGCAAAAATCAAGCAAAGCCACGGTATTGAAGTCAGTCGTATCAGTGTTGAGCAACCCGATAGCCCAGGCATTGTTAATGCGCGTATCTCTTTGCAACGAGGCAGCCAATGAAACGGGCAATAAAGCTGGGTATTTTCACTTTTTTTGCCTACACAATATTTTTATTTGTTACTTTTCCGGCAGCGCGCGCTTATCACTATATTTCTGATCAACTACCGCCGACGATAAAACTCTATGGTTTAACAGGAACCCTATGGTCAGGTAAGGCTGAATTATTGACCTTGGCATCACAACAATATCGCAACGCAAGTTGGCGTTTTCAAAAAAAATCACTTTTGTCAGGAGAGATATTATTTTATTTGAACCTCGATAATGGTCAAAGCCAAATAAAAGGTAATGTCGGAATCAATCTATCAAAGGATTTGGTGTTGAGAGATATTTCCTTGCAACAAGAGCTTGTCGATCTCCAGGCATTAGCACGGTCATCAGATCGGGCATCAGCAGTGGTTAGTGGAAAAATAAGTGGTCGTGTCAACAGCTTAGTGTTGAGTCGTAGCAAAATAACAGCAGCCGATGCTAATTTTGTGCTGCGTGATATGGCTTTATTGTTGCCACGTCGCACAGAGTGGGGCGACTTCAAGGTTGATATTGAAAAACCTGATGTTGAAACCCTGGTTAATATTACCGATCAGGGTGGGCCTTTGTTAGCTAATGGATCAATTGGCATTAACGAAACCAATGATTATGATGTGTCTCTTGCTGTGCAAGCAGCTAGCGGCGCATCGAATGATTTAATACACGGTCTTGGTCTATTTGGCCGACCAGGTAATGATGGTAAAACCCGCTTGAATTACAAAGGCAGTTTAAGCGAGCTATTGGGTGTGAAGCCCACTGCTAATGACAAGCCGGTCTAGGTTTGTTTTTAATATGGGCGCCCCATATATCGGTTTCTAATGTCTTCCTCTCTCGCCCGCATTTCTCACCACTCTTCGTAGCGAGGGCGTCGAGGAGCCGTTGTGACGTGGTGCTCGGACTGGAAGACGGTGAAGGCATAGTTGGCACTATGCCGAATTGGCTGAAGGGAGAACGCCGCGTTACAACGGATGCCTCGGCGTCCGCAGTAGAATGGGTGGTGAGAAATGCGGGCTAGTTCTAAAATTAAAGGCCTCTATTTAGGTATAGACCAGTTTAGTGAACTCTGTGGGCGTGCCGTGTCATGGTTAGTGTTAGCAATGACCTTGTTAATTGCTTATGACGTTGTTATGCGTTATTTCTTTCAAAGTGGTTCAGTTGCACTGCAAGAGCTTGAGTGGCATTTATTTGCGCTGATATTTTTATTTGGTGCTGCTTATACACTTAAACATCAAGATCATGTGTGTGTGGATATTCTTGCACGTTGTTCCTGGATGACAGTAAAGGTTCATGCGTGGATTTATTTATTGTGCACACTGTTTTTTTTGTTGCCCTTCTGCCTGTTAATTATTGTCAGTAGCTGGGATTATGTTGCTAACTCTTATAATATTTTACCTAATGGCGAACGCTCACCTGATCCGGGCGGACTTGGCTATCGCTATTTATTAAAAGCAGCGATACCCAGCGCATTTGTTCTATTATTTGTCCAAGGCATTAGTTTAGCCCTACGCAGCTATGCGGTGCTTAGAGGTGATGACGCGGCTTTGTCTGATTTTAGATCCGATCCACAGCATAGCGACAGCATCTAATGGAAATATGGGCATTGGCCATGTTTGTTGTTGTCGTGTTGTTGTTTATGCTCGGCTATCCTGTTGCGTTTACCCTGGGCGCAGTGTCGATGTTTTTTGGGGCTATATTCTTAGGCTTCGATTTTTTTAATCTTTTGCCCCTGCGTATTTGGGGCATTATGACCAACTTCACTTTGCTTGCAGTGCCCTTATTTGTCTTTATGGGAATACTACTGGAAAAATCAGGTATCGCTGAAGAATTATTAGCCACCATGGGCACACTGTTTGGCAGGTTACGTGGTGGTATGGCGATATCCATTATTATCGTCGGCACACTACTGGCTGCGACTACGGGTGTTGTTGGGGCAACCGTTGTCACTATGACAGTGATAGCTTTGCCAGTATTGATAAAAAATGGCTATCGACCTGAATTAGCAAGTGGCACTATCGCTGCGGCTGGTACTTTAGGGCAAATTATTCCTCCCAGTATCGTCTTAATATTGCTTGGCGATGTCATAGGCGTTCCCGTTGGCCAGTTATTTATGAGTGCCGTGGTGCCAGGTTTAATGCTGGTTACATTTTTTATCCTTTATATTATTTGGCTCGGCCGTTGGCGCCCCGCCGAATTTCCTGATCCAGCGTCGAATGGTAACCGTGCTTCCACTGTGCGCATATTGAAAAGCATGTTGCCACCTTTGTTGCTTATTGTTGGCGTTTTGGGATCAATCTTTTTTGGTGTTGCTACACCCACCGAATCGGCAGCTCTAGGTGCTGTAGGTGCTTTGTTATTAGCCTTAGCTAAGCGTCGACTCAATCTTGATATGGTTAGGCAGGCATCGCGTCATACCACTCGACTAACTAGCATGGTGTTTATGATTTTGATTGGTGCCACCGCATTTGGTTTAGTGTTTAAAGGCATGGGCGGTGATATTTTGGTCGAAAATTTACTGACGCAACTGCCTGGTGGAGTGGCCACCTTTATTGTTTTAAGTATGTTGCTGATATTTGTTTTGGGTTTCTTTCTTGATTTTCTTGAGATTTGTTTTATTGTCGTGCCAATTCTTGCGCCGATAGCAGAATTATTAGGTGTCAATATGCTTTGGTATGGCATTTTGATCGCCATGAATTTACAGACTTCTTTTCTTACCCCACCCTTTGGTTTTTCGTTGTTTTATTTAAAAGCAGCTGCCACCGTTCCATTACGTATCACTCAAATTTATCGTGGTGTGATGCCCTTTGTGGTTTTGCAGATTATTGTCCTTGCCTTATTATTTATTTTTCCTGACTTGGTTTTATGGTTGCCTGACTTGATGGATCGTATGCAAACATCGTAAAATGAAAAAACTAAAGACGGCAATGGACTATGTTGAATTAGGATTTTTCCAAGGCGTGCTTGAGTCAGAAGACATTAATTGTGTCGTTAAGAACGAGATTTTGAGTGGCGCCTCAGGTGAGTTGCCCGTTAATGAAACTTGGCCTGAGATATGGGTGGCGGATAAAGATTGGATTCGGGGTAAAGCGATCCTGAAAAATATGCAGCCCAGTGCCGATGCCAAGTCTTGGCGCTGTGATCAATGCGATGAATTAATAGAGCCGCAATTCGCTCTATGTTGGCGTTGTGCGAATGGCGTTGTTCCAGATTAGATAGCCGGGATTAGACAGCAAGCTGACAAGCCATGGTTTTAAGCCCATCATCGTTATCCATTAGCGTCTGCAATGCTGATGTTAATTGATATTCTGTAATATCAAGATAACTGAGTACCGTTTCAGGTAACTCGGTTGTTTCAGCATCACCCATACCGTGACGTTTTAACATCCGATCGGCCAGCAAGACCATACCAGAAAACACTGAGTTAGGCCCTTGGTAATCTTCATTATGGTGTTGCTCGATGGCGACAATGACCTCTTCAGGTAGGCGCCAGTTCTTCATCAACCAGGAGCCGATATCACCATGATGTGCCCCTAAAGTGCTTAACTCAATTTCTTGAATAGGCACATCTGGGTTCTGTGCCATCATCTTGCTCAAAATCAGATACTCGTCTTTGAATAAGTGCCCAAGCAATACGTGGCCGAAATTGTGCAGCAGGCCAGCGAGATAAGCGAGACCAGAGGGCGGGCGAATGACTTGAGGTAGCATGTTGCTGATTGACTGACACAAGGCGGCACTATAGACAGCGTGACGCCAAAAATCATCAACCGTGATTGCGCCACCTTCAGGTAGGCGAAAGGGCCTAGCTGTTGCGATACCTAAAGCCAGGCTCATGACCATGTCGTAACCGAGGACGCGTGTAATCGCTGTGTTAACCGATTCTACTTTACCGCGATAGCCAAAAAAAGGTGATGAGGCATAGCGCATAACTTGCGCAGCCAAGCTAGGGTCAAGTTCGACAGCGTCAGATAATTCTTTAATGCCAGGTGTTGTTTTGGCGCGTAACTGAAAAATCTTTTGCGCCATGGCGGGCATGGCAGGAAGTTTTCTCGTGCGATCGATTTTTGCCTTCAGATCGAGCAGAGGCGAATTTGGATCCGGTGGATTAAGCAGGCGCTCTTCAATAAAGGGCGCCACATCGGCTTCGGCAGACAGGCGTTTGGCAAATTCATACTACGAAATAGTTGGCGGAAGCCTTTTTTGTTGATCTGAATGAGATGACGACGATCGCCTGCGAGCATATAGCATTGCTCAAGCAGTGCAAGCTGGGTTTCAAGAATACAGCGTATACCATAGGCGGCACCGAGTGGCGGCAGAAACTGCGGTACGCAATCAATAAATAGCTGGCTGATTGATTTGTCATCCAGGTGCTTGAATGGGCGCCGTAGCAATTGCTGGATACCGCGCAAATTTAGTTCACGATTCGCTGGAATGACGACCATGAGTTGGCCACTGCTATCACCGATGACACAGGTTTGTAACAGCTGTGTTGGGGAAATGCCCGCCTGTACGGCGGCGTCGGCTGAATCAGCAAAAGGTGCGACTTCAAGCACGCGATAGCTAATCTTTTGATCATCGAGGTGACGAAGAATGGTGCTGGCGACAGGCATGTACTGATAATGCTCCGAAAAGAATCGACTAATGTGGAGTTTATCGACATTTTGTTGTGTTTGATGAATATATTGAGGCAAACTGTGAATTGAGTCACAGGCGAGCGATTGTGGTATCACGACAATAAAAAATAGATTTAATTGATATTGGGGTCGATGGTGAGGGTTTAACTAAAATCGAGTAATTTTAGTTAACAGAAATTTTCCCGTCAGCAGCGATAAAAGCATTTTCGCTATATTTAGGGCACCTCTATTAATTACTTGCGACCTCTGCGTGACCTGAAGCATGTAGATGCAAGACGCAATCCGCCGACAAGGCTGGTTGCCTTATCAAGGACTGTAACGCAGTAGATGCGTGCTTCAGATCAGGCCCTACGGGGCTTACAGACGAGTTCAGGATCAAGGCATCATCGCCTAAAGCGCCTACTGTTGGTGCGCAGGCAGGCCTGGGTGCCTGTTGAGCAATGATAACGCCG
>JAESQP010000135.1 GCA_016765075.1 Gammaproteobacteria bacterium | reverse complement strand
TGTCAAGCACGGGGCAGGCTCCGTGCTTGACACGGGGAGGTACTACAATAAAAGCAGAAAAACCCGCCATTAAGATATTAACAATCTCTTTTGATGAACACGCCACCTGTACGGGCACATTAAACAATTTTAGATCAAGATTTAACATTAGCTGGCCAGTTTAAATTGTACTCAACATATCGGTAGAACTTAAGCGTTCTTAATTTAAATTTAATAAAAAATAGGGTTTTTAACTATAGCAGAGAAATAAACAACAACAAAAAAAGCCGCACCACCTAGCGGCAGCACGGCTTTTAATCTCTCTTAAATTATCAGAGAGTACATCTAAAAAACAAGGGTAATGTTATACCTTATCCTTACAGATAAGGATTATATCTATAATGGAACCTTTTATGTACTTTATGTATTTTATGATTTAATTTTCTATTTCCATATCTATGTGCTTGTCCGTGTATTTTATGTATTTTATGGTGTGCCTTTTTAATATGACGTACTTTTTTTGCTTGAGCAGAACCCGAGTTTGTATACGTTGCTTGTGCAGGCATACTTAAAATCAATGGTGCTACATAAGCAGTCGCTGCTGCAATTTTAATAAACTTGCGACGACTTGAGCCGTCTACTTTATTTTTCTCATCCATAGCTTTACTCCTACTTAGTGCTAACAAAATAGTGGCTAATGAACTAGTTCAAGCTTGCGCAGTTGCACAATGGCATTGTGCACATCACTAATCGCCACGCTTTGATCAATGGCGAAGTGACGTACCAGCTCGTCAGCAATAAGAAGGGCTGACTTTTCACCGTCACAATGTGACAAAATAAGACTGGCTGTTGCGTTTAACTGGTGAATTTGATCGTTATTCTGGTCAAGCACCACCATCTCATCACCTACTGCCTGAATGGTAATTCCATCACGTTGTTTCGGACACATAAGGCCACCTTCAATTTTCGACTATTACATCATCATAAGGCAAACTTAATGCCATTCAATAGAAACTAATTTAAGCTATTGTTTTTATTGATAATTTAAAAACAAAATAGCTGGCTGTAGAGGCTAATTGTAAAGTATTTCGAACACGCACATTATGGCTAAACCCTTGTTTTTAATAGACATCCAATAAAAACAAAGGCTAAAAATCGTTAACATGTAACAACAATATGTAAAGATTGCCGACACTATTCCGCTACCGATATAGATAATGCCTATACAATGACTTAATAACTTAATTGTCTGCCGTCACGCCTTATTCATAAAGGAGTGAGCCTAATTAAAATAAAAATACCTAAAAATTATATTAACTATTATGGATAACTCATTATTGCTAGTAACATCACTGGCGCGCTCCTATCACACCGATACATTGCTTGACGAGCTCAATGCACTGCTTGAGCAAAAAGTAGACTGGCAACAAGTAGCGCGGCTCATTCGGTCTCACCGTGTCAGCGCCTTATGCTTGCAAACACTGCGCAAAATCCATCATGAGGCTGTGCCAGCAGAATTATTACAAACATTACAAGATGACTGCTCAGAAAGTACACGCAACGCCCTGGTGCTAATGAGCGCGCTGCAACGGCTTGTGCAACTCATTCACTCTACGGGGATTGCAGTGATTTGTTTCAAGGGCGTCGTTGCTGCGCAACTCATCTACGGTCAGCTATCGATGCGCAACTTTAGCGATATCGATCTTTTTGTCCGGCAATCTGATCACCAGCGCACCGAACACCTGCTAGTCGAAAATGGCTTTCGCATTACCCACCGTTATGACAACGCCTTTCAATCAGGTCTACGTGACGAGCAGCGACGGGTTAACGTTGACTTACATTGGGGCATACCACCGAGCGAACTCAATTTAGCCTTCCACCTTTTGTGGGATGACATATCAAGCATCAATATTGGCAATCACGCTATACCCACTTTCAGCTTACCCGACACCATCATTCTCACCGCCGTCAACGCAGTAAAAGAATATTGGGATGCACGCTTATACCGCTTCTGTGACCTTGCCGAACTCATTCAGGGTCACCCACATCTGGATTGGAATGGTCTTTTCAGGCGAGCTAAGCAACTGGGTTGTCAACGCATGCTCTATGTCGCATTACTGATTGCCGAAAAATTGCTCGGTGCACCACTGCCACATGATGTCGCTACCACATTGAGCAAGCACCAAGACCTTACCCCGCTCATTGATGAAATCATGGCTCAAATTGAAGTCGCCCATTTAACAAGCAAGGATGATGGCTACCATCAAACACGGGTGATGAAATCAGACAAGCACTTTTTCATGCAACTACAAGATTCTGCTTGGTGCCGTTTTCACTACTGGTGGCGCTGGGTAACCACCCCAAACGCCGCCGATCGACAATTTATACCGTTACCCCGCGCGCTAAACAGTTTGTACTGTCTGATTCGCCCCCTGCGCCTCTTGCTGCAACGGACAAAAGGCGCGTAACGCTACTATAAATCTTAATAAGTGCTCTCGAAACGAAGACAGCGCTCTTGTAAGTCGCTAAAATCACCTTCATAGTCTAAGGTAAGAAACGACGAGACCTACAATGCAAACACCCAACACCACAGAAACCCTGACCATTGATATCGAAACCGTACGTAAGCAATTATTTGATGCCGTGCGTAACTATCCTGACGCACAACAGTATTTTACTGGGCACAGTGAAAACAGCGAGGTTCTCGCGCGCTTATTTGATATCTCCCTAGGTGATTTCCCAGACTCCGTGCGCATGCAGTCGTGCTCGTATATCGCCGAGTACCCCGCCGCAATGCTACAAAATTACGAAGAAGACCTACTCGACCTGCAAAACGAAGGCTGGCAATGGGTCAGCGATCATGCCATCACTGCGCTGGCCAAAATAAAATCGCCACGCGGACTTAAATACTTGGTTGAACAACGCATCGTACCGAAACTCAAACTCGAAGGTGAGGCCTTAAGCAATCACCTTTCCGAGCTGCTAACTAAATCACCCTGAGCTACAAGCGTTGCACAAAGATGACACACGAGCCAAACACCATGGAGTGAAACATAATGCGTTTGTTAATTTTTACACGAATCAGACCCCTATTATTCCTATGTCTCGGTATCTGCCTGTCTACCAGCGTATTCGCCAATGATTGCCATACAGAGGGACAATGGCTTATCCCAGGGTCACAGCACCCCGTGTCAAGCACGGGGCAGGCTCTGCAAAAACGTAAGGGTGCCTGGAAATTTATCAGTACGGCCGAACTCGCGCCCACCCTGCGCAATCAGCAAGTCGTGCTACTTGGTGAACAACATGATATTGCCGAACATCACCGTTGGCAGCTACAAACGGTTAGCGCCCTCTTTGCACTAAACAACGAACTGGTGTTGGGTTTTGAGATGTTTCCACGTCGCGTACAGCCTGCGCTAGATAAATGGGTAGCAGGCGAACTCAACGAAGCAGAATTTCTTAATCAGTCAGACTGGGACAAGGTATGGGGCTACGATGCCGCGCTCTATATGCCGCTGTTTCATTTTGCCCGCATCAATAAAATCCCCATGCTGGCGCTGAATATTGATCGCTCTGTCGTACGTATTGCCAGTAAAAAAGGCCTGAACAAAATGAGCATCGATGAACGCCAGGGCGTGTCACTGCCAGCACCTGCATCGGCAGACTACCTGAAACTGCTTGCCAACACCTTTAACGGACACGGGCATCCTAAAACTACTACAGGGCATATCTCCGTCGAGGCCACCTTAAAAAACGAGCACTTTTTGCGCTTTGTCGGGGCTCAACAGCTTTGGGATAGAGCCATGGCAGAGCAACTTGCCAATGCCGTACTGACCAACACTGTAAAATCTAAAAATGGTCAATCAACAACATCGAAGCTTGTCATCGGCATCATGGGCACAGGCCACATCATCGAGCGCTTTGGTGTACCACAGCAACTGGCTGACCTTGGCATTAGCAAAACACAAGTCTTGCTGCCAGGTAACAGCGACACGCCTTGCGCCGAAATCACTGCTCGCACTGCGGATGCCGTATTCATCCTGCCGACTTACGAAGAATTAGCGCCGGCTATAAAGCCCCTATTAGGTGTCCACTTACTGAATGAACAAGGCGCTATTAAAATCAGCCAGATCGTCGAAAAAAGTATTGCTGAGCAAAGCGGTCTTAAACAGGGCGATACCTTTATCCGCCTCGCTGGCAAAACAATCGGCTCTGTTAATGATGTCATTAATACCGTGCAAGCGATGCCTGCTGGCACCTGGCTGCCGATAACAATAGAGCGCGATGGTAAATCACTCGAATTGGTGGCAAAATTCTCCATTGAAGACAGCGAACAATCTCATTAATTACTGTCAAAACTAGCGCTAGCTCACTCATTAAATATGACCGCTTGAATATGAATAGGCTCCACAACAAACTTTCTGAATCTGATGCAAACATGGACACAGACCTTACCAAGTTCCTGCAACAACACCCTGACTATGCAACGAGCCAAAAAATTGACCAGCTGCGCATACGTGAGTTTTCCCGTCTGCAAAACAGCAGCGAAGTCTATCTCGACTATACCGGTGGTGGCCTCTATCCAGATAGCCTGATCGATGAACATGCAGAACTGTTAAAAGGCAACGTCTTTGGTAACCCGCATTCGCACAATAATTCGTCTCAGCGGGCATCGTTATACCTTGAGCAAGCTCGCCAAGACGTACTCACTTATTTTCGCGCCAATGCCAACGACTACTTAGTTATTTTCACCGCAAATGCCAGTGCTGCGATTAAATTAATCGCAGAGAGCTATCCGTTCGATAACCACAGCGAATTATTATTAACCGCAGATAACCATAACTCAGTACAAGGCATACGCGAATTTGCCCGTAGTAAAGGCGCATCAATTCGCTATATAAACTGTCAAGCTAATACCCTACTGGCTGAGAACATCAAGCCTTATATTGATTCAAGCGAGGCCACATCAGCGCGACTGCTCGCCTTTCCAGCACAATCTAATTTTTCTGGCGTACAACACCCTTTATCATGGATAGCGCAAGCCAAACAAGCAGGTTACGACGTGTTGCTCGATGCCGCGGCCTTTGTTCCCAATAACAGGTTAGACCTAAGTCAAGTTGCACCTGATTTTGTTAGCATCTCGTTTTATAAAATGTTTGGTTACCCAACTGGCGTCGGAGCATTAATTGCGCGACGCGACACGCTAACCAAATTAAGACGCCCATGGTTTGCCGGTGGCACAGTTAAAATCGTCTCTGCCATTGCTGACTTTTACAGCTTGGCCGACGGCGAGGCCGCGTTTGAAGAAGGCACAGTCAATTATTTAAATCTACCCGCAGTCAGTGCTGGCCTTAAATTCATGCAAGAAATCAATGTCAATACCATACACCAACGCGTCATGGCACTGACCGATCATTTATTAAGCGCCATGCAATCGCTAAAACATGATAATGGCCAAGCTGTCATCGAACTCTATGGCCCTAAAACCACTCGCGACCGCGGTGCTACCATTGCCTTTAATTGTCTTGATATTAACGGGAATTACATTCATTACGACAACATTGAGAAACTGGCAAACCACCATAACCTCGCCATTCGTTCTGGTTGTTTTTGCAATCCTGGCGCAGGTGAAAGCAGCCTGAGACATACTGTCGAAACTATTAATTTATGTCGAGAACGTCTCAATAGCCCCCAACAACAACCCCCTGCCCCGGCAAACTCGTCATTTAATCTGACAAACTTCCAACAGTGCATTACCTCTCAGGGCAAAGCCACTGGCGCCGTACGTGTCTCACTTGGTTTAGTCAGCAACTTTGACGACAGCCAGAAATTACTGCATTTTTTACACAGCCTGATAAATCAATCCGCACAAGAAATAGTAAAGCAGGTCTAGACCAAACCGGGACCAGAGATCAATGGGGTCAGAGGAGATCAATGGGGTCAGAGTAGTTGATCCTAGATCAATGGGGTAGATCAATGGGGTCAGAGTAGTTGATCCTCAACATCCACCCTATATTGCTTTGATTTTCTATCCCCGCCACGAGTTAAGGGCGCTGCACGGCGCCCTGTTTGTGATTCAATTTGCTTTTTAAAGTGCTCTTCGCCAAGCACCCAGGATTTGTTTGTCGCCTCTCTAATCTCTGTCAAAGTGACGCCAGGTAAATGTTGCTCAAATAATGCTCGGTATACTTCTCGCCTGCCTTCGTCGCTGGCGCCTAATGCTTGGTAGCAAGCGTGTGGTGTTATTAGCTCAATTGCTTTGCCCAGCGCATTCCTTTGATAGCTGGACCAGGGGTAACCTGATGGATGATCAACCATTTTCGCCCTGACAGGATTGAGCTCGATATATCGACTGACCGTTAAAAAATACCGCTCAGAATCAATTAACGATGATTTATATCGCCCTTCCCACAAAGTGCCTGTTCTTTTGTAGGTTTGGTTCACGTAACGGACATAGTAGCGACCAAGGTCTTGCATCAAACGGCTGATTCCCTGAGGCGCTTGCGGCGTCATTAGCAAATGAACGTGATTAGTCATTAAAATGTAACTGTGCACATGCACGCCTTGCTTGACGCTGTACTCCTTTAGCTTGTCAAGATAGACCGCGTAATCCTGATTATCAAAAAAACAAGCCTGGCGGTTATTGCCTCTTTGAACAACATGCTGAGGAACTCCTGCCACACTGAGCCTGGGAAGCCTGGCCATTACACCACTCTGGTTTTATGTCTATAAGATCAAAGTATGAACGAGATCAAATGCAGAATCAATTACTCTGACCCCTTTGATTAGACCCCTTTGATTATGCCTTTGATTACAGCCTGATAAATCAATCCGCACAAGAAATAGTAAAGCAGGTCTAGGTAATCGACATCAGTCAACAGGGGTGAGCCCTGATTACTCCTAATCCATTGAACTGGCTAGGTTCACTTCAACCCTTTAAATTAACCCAGTTATCTAAACGCAAAGCACTAACACGCTCGAATTCACGAAAATTATTGGTAACCAGTATCAACCCTTCACTCCTGGCATGACCAGAAATATGCAAATCGTTGACACCAATCGTCATTCCCTGGCGTTCCAAATCGGCACGTATATCGCCATAATGTGCAGCTGCTTTAGCACCGTATTCCAGCACCTCTAATCGAGACACAAAATCTTCAACTTGACGTAAATTATCTTCCTTTCGAGCGCTTTTTTCAGCACCATGGAGTAGCTCAGCTAAGGTAATCGAACTAATACACATTT
>JAESQP010000134.1 GCA_016765075.1 Gammaproteobacteria bacterium | reverse complement strand
CTGCTGATTTGTACTTGGAAGGTTCAGACCAACATCGCGGCTGGTTTCAATCGTCTTTGTTAAGTTCAGTTGCGGTGCATGCAGATGCGGGCGCGGATGCTTGTTATGGTGCGCCCTATAAAGCCGTGTTAACGCATGGTTTTACCGTCGATGCCAAGGGCATGAAGATGTCAAAATCCAAAGGTAATGTCATTGCACCGCAAAAAGTCATGAACCAGCTGGGTGCTGATGTCCTGCGGCTTTGGGTGTCAGCGACCGATTACAGTAGTGAAATGACGGTGTCAGATGAAATTTTAAAACGCACGGCCGATGCTTATCGTCGTATGCGTAATACGGCGCGTTATTTATTGTCGAACCTTAACGATTTTGACCCTGCGCAACATAGCGTTGCCATCGACGATATGATTGCTCTGGATCGCTGGGCTGTCGAGACAGCCCAGTCGCTACAGGGTGAGGTGATTGATGCCTACGAGAAGTTTGACTTTCGCCATATTTACCAGTGTGTTCATAATTTCTGCGCCAATGAATTAGGCAGCCTTTATCTTGATATTAGTAAGGACCGTCAGTACACCATGCAGGCTGATAGTCATGCGCGCCGCTCAGCGCAGACAGCGATGTTTCATATTGTCGAAGCATTATCACGTTGGTTGTCACCGATCTTGAGTTTTACTGCGGATGAGATTTGGCAATTTCTCCCTGGCAAACGTACAAACACTATTTTTGCTGAAACTTGGTATGAATTGCCTAAAGCAACGACAACGCCGGCAATTTCCGAGGCGCAGTGGCAGGATATTTTTGCAGTGCGCACCAAGATTGATGGACATTTGGAGGCGCTGCGCGTGTCAGGCGATATTGGCTCCGCGTTAGATGCTGATGTCACGGTGTTTTGTAATGGTCATGTGTTCGATTCGTTGCAGGCAGTGGGTGACGAATTGCGTTTTGCTTTTATCACCTCAGAGGCTAAGGTTTTAAATGAAAACGAAGCGTGCCAAGATGCGCCTGAAGTATCGGTTGGCGACTCTTTAATTAAGATTGACGCCTCATCATCGACCAACGAAAAATGCGAACGTTGCTGGCATCGGTGTGCAGGTATTGGTGACAATGATCAGCATCCAACATTGTGTGGGCGTTGTATCGACAATATAGAGGGGGACGGTGAGCAACGCCGTTTTTTCTAGTAATGGGGGGCGTTCTCAATCAATAAGGCCACCCTGTTGTCCCTGACAAAACGCCAAGCAAGGCGTGAGGAGAGAGATTTGCTTATTGCAAATGAACGACGAACAACACAGCCTGGCGTTTTGTCAGGGACAACCCGAAGGGCTGAGCCTGTTTTTCTGTCCAGCGGCGTTATACCCCTAGGGCACGTAGTTGCTCGCTTGTGTAGCACCACTACACCGCGCTCACTCTGCCTTGCTGGACAAAAAAACAGGCTCAGCAGGGCGGCCTTATTGATTGAGAATGCCCCCCTATGAAATCTCTTTTTAAGTTGGGCGTGACGATAGCAATAGTCGTTATTTCTATCGACCAATTCACTAAAATATGGGCATTAAATGCCTTAGTATTGCATCAGCCTGAGGCACTATTTGCGGGTCTTAATATGACGCTGGTTTATAACTCGGGCATGGCTTTCAGTATGTTTGATGAGTCAGGCGATGTTGGACGTTGGTTGTTGTCGGGCTTGGCAATTGTTATTAGTGTTGTGCTCTTGGTTTGGTTGTGGCGTCTGCATCACAGTGAGCGCTTACTGGCAGTTGCCCTGGGTTTTGTGCTTGGTGGTGCAGTAGGCAATGTGATTGATCGTATTCAATTGGGCTATGTTGTCGATTTTGTTGATGTCTATTATCAGACATGGCATTGGCCTGCTTTTAACGTTGCAGACTCGGCGATAACGCTAGGCGCTATATTACTGCTTTGGGATACGTTCTTTGGTAAGCATGAAGGCGCTGAAAAACATAATAATGACGATTAAAACAATACGATGAAAATTATTCTTGCTAACCCACGTGGTTTTTGTGCCGGTGTTGATCGTGCCATTGATATTGTTGAGCGAGTATTAGCCTTGTATGGCGCACCTATCTACGTGCGCCACGAAGTTGTTCATAATCGTTATGTGGTTGAAGGCTTACGCGGCAAAGGCGCTGTGTTCGTTGAAGAATTAGATGAAGTGCCAGATGATGCCACAGTTATTTTTAGCGCGCATGGTGTGGCGACGGCAGTTCGTGAAGAAGCCAAGCGGCGTGACTTACGTGTGTTCGACGCGATATGTCCCTTGGTGACCAAGGTGCATGTGGAAGTTGCCAGATACGAGAAAGAAGGGCGTGAGTGTGTTTTGATCGGCCATGAGGGCCACCCTGAAGTTGTCGGCACGATGGGTCAGTATCGGCGCATTGATGCTGGTGGCATGTATCTGGTTGAGACGCTAGACGATGTTAAAAACCTTTCAGTAAAAAACCCCGATACACTGGCATTCGTCACGCAAACAACATTATCGGTAGACGATACGGCGGATATTATCGACGCATTACGCGAGCGTTTCCCAAATATTCTTGGCCCACGTAAGGATGATATTTGTTATGCCACACAAAATCGCCAGGACTCGGTTAAAAACCTGGCGCAAGAAAGCGATCTTGTTTTGGTGGTGGGTTCAAAAAACAGTTCTAATTCTAACCGACTTAAAGAAATGGCTAGTCTCAGTGGTGTTGAAGCATATTTGATTGACGGTCATGAAGACGTTAAAAAAGAATGGCTAACAGGCAAGCAAGTGGTGGGCATTACGGCGGGTGCTTCGGCACCGGAAATATTGGTGCAAAATGTTATTGCGCGCCTACAAGAGTGGGGCGGTGAGTCTGTTGAAGATCAGCATGGCCGCAAAGAAACGATTCATTTTTCACTGCCGAAAGTGTTGCAATCAGTGCGGGTTGAAATATCCTAGGAGCCTGTCCGAGAATAGGAACCGTAGCGAGGGAAAGTCATTTTGAGTCAGGTTTTTCGGTTAAATGAGGCGTACCCCAAGGGCATATCCGTTGGGCAAATATTGAGCATATTTAATGAATTTAATCGGAGAATTTGGCCAAAATGGCTTTTCCGCAGTAGGTTCTCTATTCTCGGACAGGCTCCTAAGGCCAGCCATCAACAGGTGTGCCACTGCCTTTGAAATGTTGCTTTGCGCCACGGGCGTCAAGTCCATAAGTAAAGTCGCCTGCCATTGGGCTTGCGGTCTTAGGCTCAGCCTGAATAGTAAATGTACGGGCGTCTTGCGCAGTAATACTCAAATCATAGTGTTTAGTTGCCCCGTCTAATGGCGCCTCATTAGGGAATATCGCGTTGTCACCAGTAAGACTTGCACCGACATACGTTGGCGGCGGTTGGTCGACATAATATTCTTGCAATCTCGCAGCAAGTTCTACCAGCGTGGCCTGTGCATCCGTTCGGCGTACTTTGTTGACTTGTTCAACATAGCTGGGGTAGGCGATGGCCGCTAAAATTCCCACAATGGCGACGACAATCAACACTTCAATAAGTGTGAAGCCATTTTTATTATTTTTGCGCATGCTTAGGGAACCTCTAATTAATTCTGGGACAAGGTGAATGCCGAAGGCAAAGAAGGTGCCCTGGGGTACAACGAGATTGCTGACTGAAATATTTCAGACTTAGGCGCGAATCTTGTCAATAGTGGGGCTATTGATAAGATTCGCACCAACAGTAGGCGCTTAGGTGACGAAGAGCTGGGATATTTCAGTCGCAAGATTGTGTTCCATGAATTGATCAGAGGTTCCTTAGTTAAGGTTCCAACTCTACCCAGGAATGACGGCCTAACGCAAAGTTAGGCCCAAGGCTACGTATGCCCGCCACTGCCACGTTGTCAATGTCACGAATGCCGCCAGTTTCGCGCAGTCGAGTGTCATCTTCCAGCGTATTGCGAAAGTCGATAGCACGTTGTTCTTGTTCCCTTAGTTCGCTTAATGCTTCCTGGTTTGTTGTTGTTGCTGACTCGTTGTCAGTAATCTTTTGTTGATTGTCTGCCAAGTTTTGTTCGGCGTTGAGAATGGCGTCGGCATCTGCACCATCAGCAATAAGTTGAGCCAGCGCTGCGTCTAAAGCGGTTCTGTCAGCTTCTAGTACGCTGAGTTCGTCTCCTAGTCGATTGATAATAGCATCGAGGGCAGTTATTTCACGTTGTAATGCATCAAACTCAGCTTCAACATTATCAAGGTCACTAAAGCGACCAAGGCAAATGTCTTGAAACCGTTCTGGGCATTGGATAGCAGAAACAAATAAGCCATTGATCAGTGCGGTATCAACTTCGCGGCTGATAACCGCAATAGTGGGACGTGATCGAATTCCCTGGCCGAGTAATAAACCCATGGGAATATCTTCTTGTGCCGCGGTGACGCTGCCATCATCATCGCCATCGACATGGTCACTTGTCGTCAGGCTACCATCACCATTGAGATCAAGGATGGTAGTCCTTGGTGCGCCACCAGTATTGAAAGCAGGTTGTGTTAGCCAGTTCTCGCGTGGGCTAGTTATTGGGTTGAAAGTGAGCCCCTGTACCCGGCTTGCGCGGGTTTGTATTTCCGTTAAAAAGCGTTCTCCAGCAGGGTAATCAACACGCCATGCGCGGTTTGGTTCATCGCCAAACTGGTTTACAGGTGTGGTTGTTGTTGTTCTAACAAATTGTGATGGCGTATTAAAGCTATTTGGTCTTAAGGTTTGGTCAACGACCTGAGTATTGCCAGGTGCTGGCCCGTTATCGATGACACCCGGTTGCCCGTTATCGATAACGCCATAGAGACTTTGCGTGTCATTGTTGGTGAGGTCAGCATCGGTAAAAGCACGGCCGGTGCCGACATAAACGAAGTGACCACTGATGGCTACGTTGGGCACAACGTCGGGTGCGATGATGATGGGTTGGCCGTCCCCCAGCTCGAGTAGAGGCTGTCCGTTGAAGGCGACGCGCCAATCTTCTGGACTGCCACCACTGAGATCAAATTTCCATAGGTTGCCGTCTATATCACCAGCATAGGCAACATCTGCTGTATTGTTGCCGTCAATATCAATAAGAGAAGGGCTTGACAGTCCATTGGGGCCTGTATTGCCGTTGTTATCGTCCGCTGTCACCTCGCGCACAGTGCCAGTTTCAATATCAATGATGAGCAACTTCGCATTGCCAGACTCACTGTTATAGCCGTTGCCGACGACGGCATACCAACGATCATCGTTTAAGCGGGCAATGGTGGGTCGGCTGTAGCTAAAGCCGATGTCATCATCGCTGGCATCGACCTCCCACAGTAAGCGATCATTTAATGCGGCGGTTTCGGGAGAGACGTTAGAGGCGTTTGCATCGGTAATATCCAAAGCAAAAAACCCTTTGCCGCCTGCGCCTAAACCACCAACGAGTACGGTATGCCATGTACCATCAAAGAACACATCACCCGTGGCTAATTGGCCATCGACAAAGTAAGTATGAATATAAGGTTGGCGCGTCAAAGCGCCAAGGTTGGCAGTGACCATGGACGGAATATAAGCAAAGACTTCATCGCCAGTCAGCGCATCAAATGCGTGCAGCATGCCATCGTTGGCGCCGACGTAAACGCGTGGTGCACGGTTCAGGTTTGCGTTTACAAAATCAGGGTAGCTATCGAAAGTAAAGTCTTGATCAGGCGCTGCAACATATTGTGGTGGCGAGTGAATGATGTCACCCAGCACATTCAGTCTTTGGCGTAATGCGCCACCATTTTGTATTTCATTGCTGCGATCGCCACGAATAAAGTTAATAACCTGCTCAATATTCGTGGTTTGTGAGTTACTTAATATGTCGCTTTGCTGGTCTAGACTCAGTGAATCAATACGAAACGGTGTGGCATCACCAGAACCATTACCAATAATAATGTTTCGTGTGCTCGCATGATCATTATCTTCGTCTGCATCCTCAGCTGCGCGATTAAACTGTATGCGTGCTGACCAATTACCGTCGTCTGTGGTGGTAGGAACGGTTGGGACAAGATTAACTGTCGATGTGGTTTGGCCAGTAGCGCTAATATCAAGCTCGATGAGATCGCCCTGCCAGGCGCCATTTTCAAACCAGGGACGAAAGCCCTGGGCGCCACCTTCGGGGCGTAACTCCGGAACCGGCCTTAGATCATTATTGGACAGCGCAATAGGCGCTAGCCACACTTGCGGCTCGTTTGCCGGATCAAACCGTTCAGCGGCATAGACGTTAATACCTAGTGTAATACCTGCTACGGTCAAGCATATAGTTAGTGCTTTGTGTTGCATTTGCTTTCCTGTGTCTTTTTTTATCATCATCATGGCGGTTTAACCAGGGTCTGCGCTGGGGTCAGGAGCCTGCTCAGTGGCGTAAATAGACTGCACTATGCGGCGCGCACCATTGTCGTTATTGCTGTGTAGAGCGGTATTGCGGAACAAGTAAATTTCGGCACCGGCGCGTGGTGTTTCACGGCCAATGGTTATTGACTCGCCAGTGATGACTCTTGGCCCTAAATACTCGATATAGCTATCCATGAAATCGCCGTCACCGCTGGCAGCTGCATCGTCGATGAGCACCTCAACTGGATCAACTGGGTTGTCTTCATCGTATTCATTATAGATAAAGGCGGTTGTTGCAATATCTGCTAGCGATTGTTCTGCCTGGTTGAGCTGATTTTCTGCTTGCGACATCGAGCTGGTTTGAGTCTGAAAGTTACCTGCCATTAGCGTTTCAAGGCCAGATTGGCTCATTGCTGTAACACCTATTAATGTCATAACAGCAAGAATGAGAAGGCTGACTATGAGTGCGGCACCTTGTTGTTTAAGAGCGCCTTTATTCATCACATTTATTACATTGTTCACTAGATCGCCTCATTATTGCGCAACATAACCGTAGTGGTGTAGAGGTGGCGGCGGAAATTATCGTTGAAGGTAAACGTATTGCCGGCCATCTCGTAGTCGTTATCATTTTGATAGCTACCACTCGGGCATTCGTCACGAACTAAAAACCAAAGTCGCACGGCTTTAACCATGTTCCAGTCGGTGACAGCATCGGCATTGTGATATTGGTCAGGGGAGCCATCGTTATTACTGTCTTCGCCATATCGCACTTGCAAATTCTCAATGCCGCGAATGATTTCCTGGCGTTGTGGTGTGGTGCCACTATCGCTTGCAGAGATAGACAACCGCGAAAGTGTGGGGACTGCCGTTTCATTGCCATTACAATCGGCTTGCTGGTGTCCAATGTAATATGCATATGATTCAAGTTTGTTATAGGTTTTTGGGATGCCATTAATGCCATCGATGCTATCAAAATCAATATCGTTGTTTTCAATGAGCGGCGCTATCTCACCTTGCATTGGTGAACTATTTAAGTAGTATCCGCTGTTACTTACTTTATCTGTTTTTACAAGTTGAGTTGGCCGTGCGTATCGAATAATAAGCACATCACCAGATAAATAATCGTTTGATTGTGGGTTGGTTCCGGCAGCCGTGATGCAGCCGGTATAGTTGGCGGTAGGGTCGGCCAGCGCATCATTCAGGCCGAACACACTTTGTTCAATCATTGCACCCCAGGCTGCATCTGCACTACCAACACAGTTATTACTTACTGGTTGAGTGCCCGTAATGGTTATGACATCCGCATTGCCGCCCATATAGCCTGCCAAACGCAAATCCTTACTCAGTAATTCTACGGCATAGCGGCCATTTTCCTGCATACGGGCAATGCTGTCCTGGATGCTGTAGCTGAGTTTTGAGCTAATAAAGATTTGGATTAGCCCGGCCAATAAGACGAGACTGATGGTGATTGCCACCATGAGCTCGACCAGGCTAAAGCCTTTGCCAGGGAATCTTTGATTAATTCTGCGACGCTGAGATAACATGATTCAGGATCTTAAGTTAAGGTTTAGAGAATACATTTTTAGATCTGCGGCGACACCGTTACGCTCAGAGTCCCAGCGCACAGTGATGACGTAGTCAACACCGTTTTTGCTGATTTGCCCATCACCCGCAGGGAGTATATTGCCGAGGCTGGTCAGCCACTGGTCAATGTCATATTGCGCCAATTGCACTGGGGTGCAGCTTGCCGCACTACAATCGGTGTTGGTTGGGGTTTGGTTATAATCGATGGTGTATACGGTTGTACTGGACGCTTCGGTCGCTAGCACATAGTTACTATTAACCCGAATACGTTCGGCCATATCGCGTGTCAGTAAAACCGCTTGACTGCGTAAATAGGCATTGTGCCCCATGGCGAGGCCGCGGGTTTGCAGGCTGGCAAGTCCTAATAGCCCGACCGATAAAATCAGTAGCGCAATGAGCACTTCTAATAGCGTGAAGCCAGAATTTTGTTTTTTACGCTTTCTATTCATGGGGTCACTCATGCGGAGTTAAGCGCAATCTGCGCCCTCGTTACTG
>JAESQP010000133.1 GCA_016765075.1 Gammaproteobacteria bacterium | reverse complement strand
GTTAAATCTATTCATGCAGCATTACATCCAGACAACGGAAAATCGATTTATTTTGTTGCTAAAGGTGATGGTACGCATTATTTTTCTGAAACTTTGCAAGAACATAATGACGCAGTACGCAAATACCAGTTAGGTGGGAAACGCTAGTATGGTAAAGGCAGCCCAAGGTAAATTTATTACCATTGAAGGTATCGAGGGCGTTGGTAAAAGCACCCATATCAATACCATTCATCGTTTTTTTGATAAACAAGACATTGAATGTATTGTCACGCGGGAACCAGGTGGTACTGGTCTTGGCGAAGATATTCGTGAATTGTTATTAGGACATCAACACCAGGCAATGAGCAGTCCTTGTGAATTGCTTTTAATGTTTGCCTCACGTGCGCAGCATCTTGCACAAGTGATTAGACCAGCCCTGAAAAAAGGTCAATGGGTGATCTGTGATCGCTTTACTGATGCCACCTATGCCTATCAAGGTGGCGGCAGAGGCATTGACGATAAGCAAATTGCCTTACTTGAGGCATGGGTGCATGGT
This sequence comes from Gammaproteobacteria bacterium, assembly GCA_016765075.1. Lineage (NCBI taxonomy): Bacteria > Pseudomonadati > Pseudomonadota > Gammaproteobacteria > Gammaproteobacteria bacterium. The sequence continues at coordinate 5,208 of JAESQP010000133.1, read as the reverse complement.
GAACAACACCCTGGGACTACGTGGCAGCCGGACTTAACCTTTTTACTTGATACTGATGTTGCGACCGGTATGGCGCGTGTACACAAACGTGGCGCTACAGACCGCTTTGAATCAGAGGCTACTGCTTTTTTTCAGCGCGTACGCGAAAAATATCTTGAGCGGGCACGTGAGAACCCTTCGCGTATTACAATGATTGATGCTAGCCAACCACTAAGTGACGTCGAGGTGAGCATCCGTCAACAGCTTAGTATTTTCTTAGGGCTAGGGAACCTCTGATTTATTCATGGAACACGACCTTGCACCTGAAATATCCCAGCTCTGCGTTACGAATCTTGCCAATAGTCCCACTATTGGCTGCAATTCGCGTCTTGATCTGGAATATTTCAGGCACAATCTCGCTATCCCAGAATAAATCAGAGTTTCCCTAGGCTAATGACTACGCAAAGTATGCGCTTACCTTGGCATGAAACACTTTGGCGGCAACTTGAGCAGAGCCTGCAACAGCAGCGCTTGGCTCACGCTTATTTGATACAAGGGCCTGCGGGTGTCGGTAAATCTCACTTTACTATCAACCTGGCCAAAGCATTACTCTGCGAACAAGGTACTGTCGAAGTACAGCAAATACTCAAAGCCTGTGGTCAATGCAAAAGCTGCCATTTATTTACGGTGGGCAGTCATCCCGATTATCGTCTGTTGGCGAGTGAGGAGGGCAAGGCTATTGGTGTCGACGTGATACGTGATACCTCAGCATTTTTCTCGCTGACACGTCAATACGGACGTTACCAAATTGCTATGATCTCTAATGCTGAACGTATGACCACCGCAGCAGCTAATGCCTTACTCAAGACCCTGGAAGAGCCGCCTGCTGGTGCCTTATTGCTGCTCATTAGCGAGCAAGCTTCTTTATTACCGGCAACGATACGCAGCCGCTGCCAGACGCTACGTTTTATCGTGCCTACGCCAGACACTGCCTTAAACTGGTTGATAGAGGAGGGGATTAAACCTGACCAAGCTCAGTATATTCTCGGTTTAGCGCGCGGCGCACCGGTTTATGCGAAAGAACTCGCCAATGAAAACGCCTCTAACGACGGCGAAAAAGAGCACAATATTGTTGTCGAAGGTGCACGCGATTTATACCTTGGTCGTATAAACCCCGTTGATTTAGCAGAGGCCTATCTAAAACCGGGCCTAAAGTTAAGCGCAAAACACGCGCTATATAGCTTGTGGCAGTGGAAGGCGGAAATGGTGAGAAACCTCGTCATGCACCCCCACGCTTTCGCGGAGTCTGCCCCGTGCTTGACACGGGGGGCAAGCTCTGGAGGGGCTACGAACCAAAATGACGCCGACAGCACATTGGCGCAAATGATTGGGCAGCGTCGTTTACTGATACGAATAAATGGGCTTAGCACAGCAATAAAACGGCTGGACTCACAACTCAATGAGCAATTAATCCTTGAGGATGTATTAATATCTTGGATTTAATAGTTTATATAACTAATTGATATAAAATATGAATTCAGAAAAAAAACAGCGCATCTTATCATTGTCGATCAAGGACAAAAGCGCCTTATATGCCGCCTATATGCCGTTTGTCACTCATGGTGGTTTGTTTGTCCCGACGAAGACTGATTACGAGATCGGTGACGAAGTGTTCTTACTGCTGACCCTCATGGCCGACAAAGAGAAGCTTCCTGTCGTCGGTAAAGTCTGTTGGATCACCCCCAACGGCTCACAAGGTGGACGTGCAACCGGTATCGGCATTCAATTTAATGCCGAAGAGGGTATTGATGTGCGTAACAAGATCGAAACCCACCTTGCAGGGGTGTTAGATTCTGATCGTGTCACCCACACAATGTGATAGTCGCTGGTATCAATTTACCAATAAATTTCAAGCTATCTCGCCAAGATAATAGACGTATTTTAATTCAGTATTGAAAGCTAACTTACAAACCACGGTACTCTTACCTTGCTGAAGTCTTTGATACTTATAGTCTAGCGGGATAAAAAAGCATATCAGCCCGTTTAAACCGTTATAATCGAATCAATGTTTATTGACTCACACTGTCATCTAGATCTGATCGACCCCGACCAGAATGGCGAAAACCTACCAGAATTACTCAATAGCGCACGTGACAACAAGGTTGATGCGATGCTATGCGTATCGATCAGCCTCGAAAACTTTCCGAGAATGCTATCGCTAATTACGCCGTATCCCCAAGTATATGGTTCGGTGGGTGTTCACCCTACACATGATTGCGAAAATGAGCCCGAAGTCGATCAGCTCATTGCGTTGGCAGACAACCCCAAGATTATCGCTATTGGTGAAACAGGGCTAGACTATTTTCATTGTCAAGGTGACATGACATGGCAGCAAGAGCGTTTTCGACGGCATATCGCAGCCTCTAAGGTGACCGGCAAGCCGTTGATTATCCATACGCGTGATGCCAAGGTTGATACCATTAAGCTTATGCAAGATGAAAACGCGCAAGATGCGCGTGGTGTGATGCATTGTTTTGTTGAAGACTGGCAGACGGCCAAAGCGGCGATGGATTTAGGTTTTTATATTTCCTTTTCCGGTATTGTCACGTTTAAAAATGCCAAAGAGCTAAAAGAGGTTGCCAAGCAAGTGCCTTTAGATCGTCTATTGATCGAGACCGATTCACCGTATTTAGCACCCGCGCCCAATCGTGGTAAAACCAATCAGCCGGCTTATGTAAAACATGTTGCCGAACATATCGCACAACTGCGTAACACTAGCACAGAAGAAATTGCGCGCATCAGCAGTGATAATTTTTATACTCTATTTAATACTGCAAAACGTCCTGTTATGAGCTAGTAAGAATATCAGCATGACTTATGAAGAATTCAATGAATTTTGCCGCTCCTTTGCGGCCACTTCATATGTCATTCAATGGGGAGGCTCTCATGTATGGAAAGTGGGAGGGAAAGTATTTGCCATTGGAGGCTGGGAGAAAGCTAATAAACCAGCATTCACATTTAAAACGTCAGAACTCAATTTTCATTTTTTGAGTGACCAGCCCGGCTATCGACCAGCACCTTACCTTGCCTCACGCGGAATGAAGTGGATACAACAATATGATACGCTTGATCCGGAAGGCGATGAACTCATGTACTATCTCAAGGAATCTCACCGTATCGTTTCCTTAGGCTTAACTAAGAAGAAGCAGAAAGAACTTGGTCTCAATCAGGACTAACTATGCAAGTTAAAGCAAACGTTACACAGGCGAATCAGCAAACCGCTACGCAATTTTTTGACCGCTAATGCGAGACGATAATACTCAAGCCGCTTGAGTGATTTGTTGTACCGCATTGAGCGCTATGTCTAACTGTTCTTTGGTATTGTAGAAGTGTGGTGAAAAACGCACACCACCTCCTCTATGCGCACAAATAATATTTTGTTTTTTTAAGCGTGAATAAAGTATTTCACTTGCAACAACATTATGAGAAAACGTGACAATACCACCATGGCGGCCTTCTTCAATATTGCTTAATAAACTAATCCCATCGATATTTTGTAACCCTGAAATAAGGTAGCGCGTATTATTAATGACAGCCAATGCAACGTTATCCATGCCAACATCTAATAACAAACCAATACTCGCGTTTAGCGCATGAATGCCTAACATATTAGGGCTGCCACATTCAAAGCGGCGTGCATTGTCAGCAATCTGCCAATCATCCCGGTCGTACTGCCCCAAGGCCTTAACCATGTGCCAACCATATTGGTTTAGGCTTAAAACGTTACGTTGTTTTTCGCTACAGTAAAATAGCGCAATTCCTTCAGGGCCTAATAACCATTTATGGCCATCGGCGACGACAAAATCAGCAGGTGTTTTTTTTAAATCAAAGGGTAGGGCGCCAATACTTTGAATGGCATCAACACAAAATAAAATATTCTTTTTCTGACAATGTTCACTGATACGTTTCAGGTCGAGGCATAAACCACTTACATATTGCACTGAACTTACGGTAATTAATCGCGTTCGTACTGTGCTCTGTTCAATCAGTAAACTTTCTACATCGTCATTACCATGGGTGTCAATTATTTTTACAACAACCCCCTTAGCACGTAACGACTCCCATACAATACGATTCGATGGGAACTCCTGATCTAACAACAAGATCTCATCGCTTTCTTGCCAATCAATACCGTAGGCAATTATTGACAATCCTTCCGAGGTGTTTTTTACTAAAGCAATATCATTAATCGACGGAGCGTTAATCAACTTTGCCAAGCCCAGTTTTAATGAATGTTCTGTCTTTAACCAACGATCATAATGACTAGCACCAATGGTTAAATTTTCTTTTGCGAAGCGGTTTATTTCATTGATTGCACATTTCGGCCAAGGTCCCATTGCGGCGTGGTTGAGATAGCATAAGTCATCGGCTTGAGGGAATTGTTCACTAAGGTCTATCACGATAATTATTGTTAGCTTGAATTAAGCTTTATACTATAAAGCTGACCAGCCTCGTTAGAAATATAAAGTCGGTTACCATAAAAAGTGATCGCTTCAGTCACCCCAATATCGCGAGTGCGTAGATGCTTAATATGCCCAGAGAACCAATTCTCTTCCAAAGCGTTACGAGTAAACAACCAAATTGAACGTTTGGCTAGTATGGCTAAACGTAGACCTGATTGGTCGACCTCAGCTCCAGTGATCAAAGCTTCACCAAAATTGATGCGAGTTACTAGCCGTGCTGCATGACCCAATTCATCATTCTCTTGCAAGCGATACCACTTGGATATGCTACTACCCCAACCTTTGGTGATAAGATTAAGACTGTGGTCAGAATAAAAAATGGCTTCAACATCAAACTCATTACGCGACATAAAAAACCCAGACTGGTCTTCGTAGTTATAGGGGATTTTTCTGAGCAATGGTAGTTTGTTTGTGCCGTCGAAACTTAACGGTTCTGCCAATTGATAAATAATCGGAGTGCGCGCAAAATTCAGGTTGTGGCCACTGTCGGCAATATAGAGAGTGCCCTTGCCATCGCTTGCCATAGCTTCCCAGTCAAAGTTTTCAGCCCCTTCAATAGAAAAACCAGCGGATAAACCTGATTTAAGTGATGTACCATTAAGTAAAACAGGGAAAATTTTAGCACTATTACCACTGTCATTTAAGGTCCATAAAACACCATCATGAATGGCTGACGTGGCTAAACCCGAAGATTCGTTTACGTGTT
>JAESQP010000132.1 GCA_016765075.1 Gammaproteobacteria bacterium | reverse complement strand
GGTGCTGAGAAAACTAAGATTGCTGTTCGATCGTTTTCCTAAAAAACACAATCTAGTCCTGTTTGGACAACGAGACAAGGTGAATGCCGAAGGCAGAGAGGGTGCCCTGGGGTACAATGGCACCATACTGCGTTGTTCGTCGCTCATTTGAAGCACCAAACTTCTCTCCTCTCGCCTTGTCTGGCGCCATTGAAGGCGCAACAGGGCTGTCAAAATGATGGTTAACACCCCCTTAGTTAATGATCGTCTTTAATAGGCAATGACCTGAGATTGGTAATTTCTTTTTCGGTCATTGTGACAGTGCGGTTAAGCATAGAAATACGTGTGCGTTGACGTAAAATGACGCTAAGACTTGCCAAGATACCGAGCAATGCTCCCAACACCAACGCCAAGACTAAAGCAACAGATAAGGGAATTTCCTGTTCACCCAAGTAATAATTAATGCTAATGCTATCAGCATTGAGAACAGCAAAGCTGAGGCCAAGCAGCAATACAATTAGCAGTAGTGCTAGTGAGAGTATGCGCAAAATAACCACCTCAAATGGCGCTGCCCCAATATAAACTAAGATAAACTTGGAGCAACGAGTAGAACAAAAGACTAATTCAGCAGCTGTTTTTTAGTCTTTCGTTTTCATAACACGTGCTCTAAGCTCTTTACCCGGCTTAAAGTGAGGCACGTATTTTCCTGCCAATGGCACCGCATCACCTGTTTTGGGGTTGCGTCCCATACGAGGTGGACGAAAATGCAGTGAAAAACTACCAAACCCACGCACCTCTATACGGCTACCCTGAGCAAGGGTTTGTGCCATTTCCTCAATCAACGACTTAACCGCAAACTCAACATCCTTGGGTGACAAGTAGTTTTGTTTTTGGCTCAGCCGTTCTATGAGTTCTGACTTTGTCATAACCTTTTATCTTATTCAATCAAGGACAACTTAAGGAGCATGTAATTCAGAGGCTCCTTAAATAACTATCGCCCTTATTTCCCCATCTGTTCTTTAAATAAATCACCAAGGGTCGCAGCACCCGTATCTGAAGACTTCACACTATAGTCTTGCACTGCCTTGGCTTCTTCTTGCCTGTCTTTAGCCTTAATAGAGAGCACGATATTACGTGACTTACGGTCTACTGCGGTAAACTTGGCCTCGACTGTTTCGCCTTCTTTTAACACGGTACGCGCATCATCAACACGCTCTTGTGCCAATTCGCCAGCGCCAAGATAACCTTCGATACCATCGCCCAAATCAATAACAGCACCTTTTTGTTCAACAGAAATTACTGTACCACTGACGATTGTGCCTTTACCGTGTTCAGCCAAAAACTGTGAGAACGGGTCTGTTTCAAGCTGCTTAACACCCAAAGAGATACGTTCACGCTCAGCATCGATAGCAAGAATAACAGCATCGACTTCATCACCCTTCTTAAAGTCATGCGAAACATCTTCGCCTTCGCCCTGCCAAGACAGATCAGACAAATGCAACAAACCATCAATAGCGCCTTCAAGTCCAACAAAGATACCGAAATCAGTGATCGACTTGATCGTGCCATGAACACGATCGCCTTTCTTATGGCGTGCAGCAAAATCAGCCCAAGGATTAGTCTGGCACTGTTTCATACCGAGAGAGATACGACGACGTTCTTCATCAATATCGAGCACCATCACCTCAACTTCCTGGCCAATATGAACCACTTTTGAAGGATGCACATTCTTGTTAGTCCAATCCATTTCAGACATATGAATCAAACCTTCAACACCGTCTTCAATCTCAGCGAAACAACCATAGTCAGCAATATTGGTCACTTTACCAAACAAACGTGTATTAACCGGATAACGGCGTGCCAAATCTTTCCACGGATCATCGCCTAATTGTTTAAGACCCAGTGATACGCGTTTGCGCTCACGATCAAACTTCAATATTTTAACGTCGATCTCGTCACCAACATTGACAATATCCGAAGGCTGCTTAACACGTTTCCATGCCATATCAGTGATATGCAACAGACCATCAATACCACCCAGGTCAAGGAATGCACCGTAGTCGGTAAGGTTTTTAACGATCCCTTTAATAACCTGCCCTTCTTGCAGGTTATCAAGCAGCTCCTGGCGCTCAACACTGTTTTCATCTTCGACCACCGCGCGACGTGATACCACGACGTTGCTGCGTTTTTGATCTAGCTTAACAATCTTAAATTCGAGCTCTTTACCTTCCAGATAGCTAGTGTCACGCACAGGACGAACATCAACCAAAGAACCTGGCAAGAAGGCGCGCAAACCATCAAGGTCAACGGTGAAACCACCTTTAACTTTGCCATCGATGCGGCCAGTAATAATTTCGCCTTTCTCCATTGCCACATCAAGCTTGCGCCAAACTTGAGCACGCTTGGCTTTTTCACGGGACAGACGCGTGGCACCAAAACCGTCTTCTACTGTTTCCAGTGTAACTTCAACAATATCACCAACACTGACTTCAACTTCACGCTTTTCATTATAAAACTGTTCAATAGGAATAACGCTTTCAGACTTCAAACCAGCACTGACAATGACAGAGTCACCCTCAATTTTTATCACGGTGCCATTAACAATAGCACCGGGACGCATCAACAATTCTACCTGGCTCTGTTCAAATAATTCGGCGAAACTTTCACTCATAGCTTTAACGTTATCCATATTAATTAAGTAAAAAAGCCCCCTTGATGGCTCAGGGTCTTCCCTTGCACAAAAGCGTGCATGCCAGTCTACATCTGGCAATAAGCTTAAAATTTATTCTTTAAGCTTATCTGAATAAGGTTTAACTAACCTTATCCCATAAATCACTCACTTGCGTCACCACGTCATCAATAGATAATGTGGTTGTATCAAGCACTATCGCATCTTGTGCAGGCTTAAGCGGCGCAACCTCCCGGGTCATATCACGCTCATCGCGCGCAACAATATCGTTTAGAAGGCGCGCAAGATTAACACTGACTCCCTTACCAATCAACTGTTTATAGCGTCTTTTGGCACGTTCTTCAGCACTTGCAGTCAGGTAAATTTTAAGTTCGGCATCAGGGAAAACAACCGTACCCATATCACGGCCATCAGCAACCAAGCCCGGCACAGCCTGAAATGCACGCTGACGCGTTAACAAAGCCTCACGCACCGCACCAATTGTCGCCAGCCGAGACGCCAAGTCACCACAAGCCTCAGTGCGAATCTCGGCACTGACGTCCTTCCCTGCCAAAATCACTGAAACTCCGCTATCACAGGGCTCAAAGACTACGTCCAGGCGATTGGCAATCTCTGTTACCGCGACAATATCGCTAAAATCAACCTCATTCTTGGTCGCAGCAAGCGCCGTGACACGATAAATCGCGCCACTATCAAGTAAATTCCACTCCAAACGACACGCAAGCAAACCACTGACCGTGCCCTTACCCGCGCCACCTGGCCCATCAATAGTAATAACGGGAGCCGTTGCCATTAAGCTAACTCAACATTAACGCCAACCTGGCACGCTAATTCGATAAAATCAGGGAATGAGGTATCCACATTGCGACAATCTCGAATCGTTATGGGCGCCTTAGCAACTAAACCGGCCATGGTAAAAGCCATCGCAATTCTGTGATCGCCGTGACTATCCACCTCACCACCAACAATATTGCCGCCACCTTGAATAACAATACCGTCGTCACGCGATACGGCATCCACACCTATTGCTAGCAGACCATCGGCCATCGACTGAATACGATCACTTTCTTTCACTCGTAGTTCTTCAGCTCCCGTCAACACCGTTTCGCCTGTCGCACAAGCAGCAGCAATAAACAATGCTGGAAACTCGTCAATTGCTAGCGACACCTGATCTTCAGGAATATGAATACCTTTGAGGTTAGCTGAACGCACACGAATATCGGCAACTGGCTCACCACCCATCTCTCGTTCATTCTGCAGCGTAATATTGGCACCCATTTGCACAAGAATATTAATCACACCAATACGCGTCGGATTGATACCTACATGCTGTAGTAACAAATCAGAACCCGGCACGATAGACGCCGCCACCAAAAAAAATGCAGCCGAAGAAATATCCGCCGGCACATCCACCTTACTGGCGCTTAAACGCACACCTTGCGGATTTACCACAATGGTATTGCCTGCTCTATCTCCTTCTCTGGCCCCTTCTCTATCTAAAGTACAACCAAACCCTGCTAACATACGCTCGGTATGATCACGCGTTAGTGCAGGCTCAGTAATTCGCGTAATGCCTTTAGCATAAAGCGCAGCCAAAATCAGACACGACTTCACCTGCGCACTCGCCACGGGCATGACATAATCGATCGCGCGCAAGCCTCTTGTCGCAGTAATGGACAATGGCGGCATACCAGCATTAGCCGTTGCAATATTGGCACCCATCTCAGTCAAAGGAGAGGTAACTCTACGCATCGGGCGTTTTAGCAAGGACGTATCACCGGTCAGCACCGAATTAAATGATTGGCCCGCTAATAGTCCACTCAACAATCTCATTGATGTGCCCGAATTGCCTAAATCAAGCATCGTAGGTGGCGTTTTCAAGCCATGTAGACCGACACCGACAATCGTCAACTGTGTTGCATTATGCTGCGCAATCTCCACACCCATAGCACGAAATGCATTCACTGTTGCGAGGTTATCTTCACCTTGCAGAAACCCGCTGACCTCGGTAACCCCTTCAGCGATAGCGCCAAGCACGACTGACCGGTGGGAAATCGATTTATCCCCTGGAACACGCAATTCACCACGGATAGATTTGCTCGGGCGCTCTCTAGATGAAACGATAGGCTTGCTAATAAAAGTTAGTTTATTCATTTTTTATATGCGCTAATTTGATACCATTACTTACTTAGATTCCAGCTTAAGCCCCAGTTTAAACTAGGCCATCTCGTGCTGATTTAGCGCGCTGCATGACTTGCATCAACGCCTCATCATCACCGTCAGCAATGGCTTGCTTGAAAGCGCTTAACCCGTCGATGTAATGATCCAATAATTTCACCACACTATCGCTATTATCATTAAAAATATCACGCCACATCTCGGGGTTGCTAGAGGCAATGCGCGTAATATCATAAAAACCACCTGCCGCAAACTGGCGTGCATCCTGGCCACCTTGTTGTACCAATAAATCAACCAGCAAATACGCCACCACGTGTGGCAAATGACTGGTTAGTGCCAACAGATCATCATGAGATTGCGCATCCATAATCACCAGCTCTGCACCACAACACTGCCACAGCTCAGTCACCAACTGTACTGCTGTAGCATCTGTATCACTCACTGGCGTTAGCACTACACGGCGTTTTTCATATAAGTCTGCTGTGGCTGCTTCAAAACCACTATGCTCTGCGCCTGCAACGGGGTGCCCTGGAACAAATCTGGAGAATCTTTCATTCAATCGGGATTTTGCCAATTCGATCAAACGTACTTTTGCACTACCTACATCAGTGATTGTTACATTATTGGCCATATCACTTGGCAACACAGCAACAAGCTGGTCAAGCACAGCTGACATCGTGCCTAAGGGGGTCGCAATCACAATAACGTCCGCCCCTGCGATGGCAGCGGCCATATCCGTTGTTGCTCGATCAACAATACCCATCTCAATCGCTTTATCAAGACGCTGCTGGTTCCTGCCCCAAGCAACAATCTCTGATACCGCAGCAGCACGTTTTAAGGCTAAAGCTAAAGACCCGCCAATCAGGCCGAGTCCAAGGATGGCAACACGGTTAGCTAGGGTCTGTTGACGTTTCATTTTCATCACTGTTGCACCTTCAACACCGCCAATCCAGGCGCGAGGCGCGTCGTTTGCTGGTTGCAAATAAGCAACGAGTAACGCCGAGTGGCGGTGTTGAAGGTGCAACCCGCAGGGCTGGGACGTTTTTTTCACCCCACCGCGTTG
>JAESQP010000131.1 GCA_016765075.1 Gammaproteobacteria bacterium | reverse complement strand
TTTTCAATGAGTACAACATCGAAGCGCATGGCAACGTCGTCGTGTAAGTTATTTTCTTGGTTATAACAAAGTGCGGTGCGCGTAATGCGTTGTTGCTTGCGCTGGTTGATCGTGTCGGCGGCACAGCCAAAATCACTGCGACTACGGTAACGCACTTCAATAAAAACCAATGTCTCGCCCTCGGTCATGATCAAGTCAATCTCCCCCCAGCGACTGCGATAATTTTGTGCTTTAGGTTTTAGCCCTTGTTTGGTGAGATAATCCGCTGCCATAGACTCGGCGTCGGCGCCTAATTGAAGGTGGTGGGCACGACGGTGCATTATGGCGTAACAAGTCGCGGACTTACACCCGTATCCGGTTGCGCTAACATAACCGGTATGCCATGGCTGATTTTTGCCCAAGATAGCTGGCGATGCAGTCGCCTTTGTCGATCCATGCTCAGTACGCCTGTTTGCCCTTGGTAGGAATAATATTCTGATTGTTGTAGCGCGTTAATATGGGGAATAAGCTTGAATGCATCAGCACCTAAGGCGTAGAGGCGTAGTAGGTTATGACTATTTTGTGGCCAAAGTTGCGTTACTTGTTGGCGTATGGCTGAAGCAGCAGGATCAATGGCCCACAGTGTGTCGCAGAACATGACGCCATTAATATCGCGATCAGCCTCGGCATTGATGGCGCCACTAAAGATGTGTGAGCTGGCATAGACTGGCAGATTGCTGGCGCGGTGAAATTTAAGTTGGGGTTTTAATAAACGCCCTTGACGTGGGAACGCAGCAAGAAAAATAAAATCAGCATCATGGCGACGGCGCGGCTCAAAATGCAGTTCTAAGCCCATTTGTTGTTGTAGGCTGCGTTTACGTGTTTGACTCGAGTTAAGTTGCAGCATACTGCGTAAGGGTCGTGAAAAGTCGCTACTGTTAGCATCGTAGTATTTACTCTCAACGAGAACGCCACCGAGTGACTGCCAATGATCGGTGAAAGCAGTTTGCATGCGTTCGCCCCAATCACCTCTTGGCGTCAACGCGATGGCTTGTCTGTGACCATCGTGCCAGGCACGTTCGGCAACCTGGCGCGCTTCATCTTCGGGTGACAGACCAAACTGAAAAAATAAATCGTGGGGTTCGCCACGGCCACTGACATAATTGAGCGCCAGCAAGGGGGTTGATAAATCACTACGTAATGCCAGCGAGTCGATAGCATTTTTGCTCAGTGGCCCAATAATAAACTCAGCGCCATTGCTTACCGCGTTTTGATACACCGTGTAGATGTCGTCACGAACTTGCCCGTCGGCGTTGGTTACATCATAGACGCGAATGCTGGGTGTAACGTTGTGATCATTTTGGTAGTAAGCAGCTAAAAAACCATCGCGTATCGCCTTAGCAGCATTGGCCAAGGAGCCTTGTAAGGGCAGTAGTAGCGCGATACTTGATGGCCGATAGGCTTCCAGGGTTTGTCGTGCCAGTACGCTATCGACAATGAGCTGATCGGCTGGGTGCGACGGGAAAAACTGTCGCCATTCGTTGATGCTGCGACGGGCTTGCTGGGCAGGGCGTTTGGTAATAATAGCCAGTTGTAACCAGCCTAATACGGTACTATTAAACGCATTGGCTTGAGCAGCTTGCAGCTTTTCTAGCGGTGCTGATTGCAGCAGTTGCCAAAGTGTTTGATGATTGAAGTGCTTTGCAGGGGCATCGTCAAGTAAAGCATCGAGAGCGATATGTGAGCGTGCGGCGGCAATAGGGTCGTTGAGTGCGTTGGCTATGGTGATACGCAATTTGTGAATCTTTTGTTGTGTCAGCGTATCCGCGTGTTCAGGGATAGTGAAATTAAGCGCGGTTTGCGCGCGTACATAGTCGCGTTGTTCAAGGGCAAGATTGGCGACAAGCAGTTGTCGTTGTAGTAGCTGTTGCGTCGTGAGACGGTTTATATCAAGCTCGGCCAGCAGTTCAGCGCTAGCCTTGCTCTGGCCAGATTTAAAATAATTTTGTGCTGCCTTGATTAGCCACTCGTACTTAAGGCCTTCATCTGTGCTGGTTGTAGCGAGCTGTAGATAAAGTTCAGCCGCTTTGTTGTGGTCGCTGGCTTGCTCAGCGGCAAAGGCTTGTTGTTGTATTTGCGTTGAGGGGCTATCAGGCTTGGTTACTGTACCAGTACAAGCGCTGAGCAGAAATGTCGCAACCAATGCGTAGAGTAATGCCTGTAATAGTGTTTGCCTGAATATGAATCGGGAAAAGATTGATTCACCCGATTTACATGGGAGGGTTTGGTGGAGATTGCTTAATTCGGGCACACTGGTTCCTTTTATACTAAATCACTAAGCGTGCCGGTCACGTTAGCTGTAGGGGGTGAGAGTGTCAATTGCCAGTGTAGTGTTTCATATTGAATGCAGGTATAGAAAGCCAGCTGCGGTGTTACGCCCTCTTGAGATAGCACCACTATCCCGCGTGTCAAGCACGGGGCAGGCTCTGCGAGGACGCGCCTTGCATCTGCCTTTCTGGTTGCGTCTATACCTGCATTCGATATGAAACACTGCACTAGTGGGACTTTATACGTTGTTGCTACACCGATTGGCAATCTCGGCGATATCAGTGCGCGTGCATTGCAAGTGTTAAATGATGTCGATGTCATCGCCTGCGAAGACACGCGTCATAGCGCACACTTATTACAGCATTTTGGCATTTCTACAAAAACCATAGCATGTCACGATCATAATGAACGTAATGTGAGCGCAGCGATCGTCGGCTTATTGCGTGAGGGTAAGTCCGTTGCTCTGATCTCGGATGCAGGTACGCCCTTAATCAGTGACCCGGGTTATATTTTGTTGCGTGAAGTGCATCAAGCTGGCTTGAAAGTTTGCCCAATTGCTGGTGTTAGCGCCTTGATAGCAGCGCTGAGTGTTGCTGGTTTAGCGACAGATCGCTTTGTTTTTGAAGGGTTTTTACCGGCCAAGGTGGCTGCGCGGCGAGCTCGACTGCAACAGCTAGTGAATGAAACACGAACACTAATTTTTTACGAATCATCGCACCGTATCCTGGCCAGTCTGGATGACTTGATAGACGTGTTTGGTGCCGACCGTGATGCGACGATGGCGCGTGAGATGACCAAGAAATTTGAAACCATTCACTCGGCTAATTTGGCACAATTGCAGACGTTTATCGAAGTAGATAGTAATCAGCAAAAAGGTGAATTTGTGCTGGTGGTTGCGGGGTCAAAACCGACGACAGATAAGGCCGATGCCGAACGTATTTTGATTATATTGTTAGCAGAATTGCCCGTTAAGCAGGCCGCAGCACTGACTAGTAAATTAACTGGCGTTAGCAAAAATGAGCTTTATCAGCTAGCGCTCACCTTGCGCCAATCAATGGGCACCTTGTCAGGTGATGGCTGAGCGCTTAAGCTAGCCACGGAAGTCAGCCAGGCAATCGCTGTATCGGCAGATTATTATTTGGCGATAGAGAGGAAAGTCCGGGCTCCACAGGGCGGGATGCCAGGTAACACCTGGGCGGCGTGAGCCGACGGCAAGTGCCACAGAAAATATACCGCCATCACTGCTTGCAGCGGTGGTAAGGGTGAAATGGTGTGGTAAGAGCGCACCGCGCTGCTGGTAACAGCAGTGGCAGGGTAAACCCCATCCGGAGCAAGACCAAATAGGGGAGCATTGGTGTGGCCCACACTGCTCCCGGGTAGGTTGCTAGAGGTGCGCGGCGACGCGTATCGTAGAGAAATGATTGCCCACGACAGAACCCGGCTTATCGGCTGACTTCCTCCTTTCTTTTTTACCATTATTTGCTTACCAGAGGCTTTCTAAGTCTTTGATTGTTATGGTACCTTTAGGCATTTCTCAACCGCTTTCCCCCAATCCCTCGCAAAACCTGGAAAACCTGTAACTACGCCTCTTGACAGTGACATCTATGAGTATATAGTGGCAAGAATGTGGGGAAAAGTGGTAAATAGTGGGGAAAATATGGGAAGCCGGGTATGTTCTACGGTGTAACTCATATCAATCTCGACACCAAAGCGCGCTTGGCTGTGCCAACGCGCTATCGTTCTTTGCTTGAACAGCATTGTGCCAAGCAAGTGTGTATTACTGCTGCTTTCAATGATCGCTGTTTACTCGTTTACCCGCAACCCGAATGGGAAAAGCTTGCGCGCAAATTATCCAATATGCCAACGGTGTTTGATAGTGTTGCGCGCAATGTTGGTCGTGTCTTGATGGGTTATGCCGAAGAGCGCCAGCTCGATGGTCAGGGCCGCATCTTGTTAACTGCTGGCCAGAAAGAATATGCCGGGATCAGTAAAAGTATTGTCTTGGCTGGGCAAGGTAATAAGTTTGAAATCTGGGACGAGGAAAGCTGGAACGCGATTGGCCAACAGTGGTTATCTGGCGATCCGGCGGCAATTGATGTCGACAAATTGCCTGATTATTTAAAAAACCTGTAATGACAGATTTGGCAGTGGCTGGGCATTACCCAGTGATGCTTAACGAGGCGATTGAGGGCTTAGCAATCAAAGCAGACGGCACTTACATCGATGTGACGTATGGTCGTGGTGGTCACAGCCAGGCAATTTTATCGCAGCTTGGCTCTGCTGGGCGTTTGCTGGCGTTTGATCGTGATATCGCTGCGGTGGCTGATGCGCGTGAGCGTATGGCCGATGAATCGCGTTTTGAAATCATACATTCTGTTTTTAGCAATTTAGCTGATGTGGTTGGCCAACACGGTTTGCTCGGCAAGGTTGATGGTTTGCTTTGTGATTTTGGTGTTTCTTCGCCACAGATCGATAGCGCTGAACGTGGTTTTAGTTTTCGTGCTGATGGTCCACTTGATATGCGCATGGATCAGAGCCAGGGTCAAAGCGTCGCGCAATGGTTGCAGGATGCGCAAGAAAGCGAAATTGCCCAGGTTTTGCGTGAATTTGGTGAGGAGCGCTATGCGCGTCGTATTGCGCGTGCAATCATCGCACGGCGTAAGGAGGCACCCTTGGCGACAACTGCCGAATTACGCCAACTTGTTGTTACCGCATCGCCAAAACAAGAGCGCCACAAAGACCCTGCAACGCGTAGTTTTCAAGCGCTACGTATACAAGTTAATGATGAGTTAGGTGAAATTAAGCGTCTGTTAGAGCAGGCTTTATCAGTGCTTGCGCCGGCAGGTCGTCTTGTTGTCATTAGTTTTCACTCGCTGGAAGATCGCATTGTTAAATGCTTGATGCGACAACACTCGAGCCAAGTAGATGATCTGCCGCATGACATTCCATTTGCTGCGCCAGCTAAACCGAACCAGCTCAAATTGGTAGCTAAGGCGCGTAGCGCGAGCCAGCGTGAGCTCGATGAAAACCCAAGGTCGCGTAGTGCCATGCTGCGTATCGCAGAGCGCTGTCCGTGTTAGGGTCTGTTGACGTTTCATTTGTGCCACTGTTGCGTCTTCAACGCCGCCAATCCAGGCACGAGGCGCGTCGTTTGGTTGCGCCAAATGAGCAACGAGTAACGCCGAGTGGCGGCGTTGAAGACGCAACCCACAGGGCTGAGCCTCATTTTTCGCCCTACTGCGTTGTCAGTCGCTTATATAGCACAACTATACCGCGCTTCTTCCGTCTTG
>JAESQP010000130.1 GCA_016765075.1 Gammaproteobacteria bacterium | reverse complement strand
TGCTAGGAGCCTGTCGGACTTAGGCAATCGTAGCGCACGCTCCAGCACATCCCTGTGCTTCGCAGCATAAGGCCATCCATGGCCAAAAGGGGAAGCCATTTTTTACCCACAAGGGGCATAACAAGTCAGATTTGCCAATCATTTAAGGCGAATAGTGAGTTTATTTAACGAAAATGATCGGGGAATCTGGCAAAAATGGCTTTTCCCGCAGTAGATTTGTCCTAAATCCGACAGGCTCCTAGATAGCAACCAGCTACTCACTGCCTACTTCGATCACACATTGGCACTCTTCAATATTGAGTTTGGCCAATTTTCCTGCTCATATCAGCCTACCTATAGCGACACATTTATCCACGCAAAGTAAGCGTCGAGTGTTTATGTTTGTCGGATAGAAAGTATCGCTGCCAGTGTTGTTATCTATCATTCAAATCTTCCTAATTTTTGAATAATGACAAGTTTGTAGAAAAGCTAACGGGACAGCAATGATATATAATAATGAATAAACAGGCTCCGTTATTTATTGGGATATCATCGGGGTCTTCTAATATAAAAAGCAAAAGCCACCGACTCAAGGTACAAATTAAGCAAAAGCTAAGGGACCAGAAATGAGTGAAGAGCAGTATAAGTATGCCGCCTTTATCAGTTATCGCCATGTCGACCCAGACAGAAAATGGGCGGAATGGTTAATTCATGCGCTCGAGACCTACCGGGTACCCAAGGCATTACAAAAGGTAGGTTTCCCTGCCCGTATAGGTAAAGTCTTTCGCGACAAAGACGAGCTACCCTCAGACGGCAGCCTCAACGCCCAAATTGAAACCGCCCTAAAAGCCTCACGCTTTTTGGTCATCATCTGTTCACCCAATACGCCGCACTCACGCTGGGTGTCACGCGAGATAGAAATCTTCAAAGAGCTCGGCCGGGCGGACAAGATTTTTCCGCTAATCATCGACGGTGAGCCAGACGAATCCTTCCCCAAAGTTCTGACCACGACAAAGTTGATCAGCTTTGATGAAGCCGCAGCCAATCCGCCGAAAAAAGATATCGAGCCCATTGGCGCAGATGTCAGGCCGGTTGTCGGAAAGAGTGACAAAGAGATTAAAAAAGACGAATGCATTCGCATTGTCGCCGGGCTATTGGGCTGCGCCTATGATGATCTCAAACAACGAGACAAGCAGCGCGAAGCCAAGAAGAAAAGACAACGCCTGCTTGGCGGTATTGCCGCAGTCCTCATTGCCTTAGTAGGCGGAGCCTACTACTGGGACTATAACCGAATCAAGACCGACTACTATATTGACTACAGCACCGTCTACGGCATACCCGAAGGCCTAGGCAAAGTCAGCGAGAAGCAAGCAAAGACAATGAACGTTAGCTACGCCTTATCGTATCAACGGCGGCAACTGATTCGCATGCAACGCTCAAAAGGCGCACAAAAAGCCACAGCGTTAACAGAAGATTACGACGTTGATCCCTGGTTGATAGGAATCGCCAGTTGGGAATATGAGTACGGACTGGATGACCGGCTGAGTGAAGTGATTCTCAAAGACGACAAAGATAAAACGAAGATTACGCAGCAATATCAATTTGGCAAAACAGGCGACAACGCGACGGTGGCGTTCAGAGCAGAGAGAGGGGGCGAGGGTAAGTTTGGCGCGGTATCGATCAGCACGGGAGGGACGTTAACGGGGTTAGGAGGAACGAAGAAATCACAAGTAAGTCAGCATTATCTGAAATTTGATGAGCGTGGTAGAACAATCGAGCTACAGTTCCTCAATGACCGGGCATTGAGTGTGCCGGATGCACAGGGCACAGGGGGTAGGATCTACCAATACGATAAGCGAGGACACTTAACAACGATAGGGTTTATCGATCCCACAGAAGCGCATGAGCCCTTGACTTTAAAGAATGGGATACATCAAATTCAAAGGCAGGTGGATGAGAGAGGAAGACGGAAGTTACTAACATTATACGCAGAGGACGGTGAGCCGATACTTAGTGACCGTGGTGTTGCCTCAACCAAGCAAGTCTATGATGGTCGGGGTAATGTCATCGAGCTGTCCTACTACGACACTCAAGGCAAGCCGACCTTGCACAAAGATGGTTATGCCTCAACCAAGCAAGTCTATGATGGTCGGGGTAATGCCATCGAGCAGTCTTACTACGACACTCAAGGCAAGCTGACCTTGGACAAGAGTGGTGTTGCCTCATTAAAGCAAGTCTATGATGGTCGGGGTAATGTCATCGAGCAGTCCTACTACGACACTCAAGGCAAGCCGACCTTGGACAAGCATGGTGTTGCCACATACAAGCAAGTCTATGATGGTCGGGGTAATGTCATCGAGCAGTCCTACTACGACACTCAAGGCAAGCCGATCTTGCACAAGAGTGGTTATGCCTCATACAAGCAAGTCTATGATGGTCGGGGTAATTTCATCGAGCAGTCTTACTACGACACTCAAGGCAAGCCGGCCTTGGACAAGAGTGGTGTTGCCTCAGTCAAGCGAATCTATGATGGTTGGGGTAATGTCATCGAGCAGTCCTACTACGACACTCAAGGCAAGCCGATCTTGCACAAGAGTGGTTATGCCTCAACCAAGCAAGTCTATGATGGTCGAGGAAATCTCATCGAGGCGTCTTTTTACGACACTCAAGGCAAGCTGATCTTAATCAAGGATGGTTATGCCTCATTCAAGCTAGTCTATGATGGTCGAGGTAATGTCATCGAGCAGTCTTACTACGACAGTCAAGGCAAGCCGACCTTGGACAAGAAGGGTGTTGCCTCATTCAAGCAAGTCTATGATGGTCGGGGTAATCTCATCGAGCAGTCTTACTACGACACTCAAGGCAAGCCGACCTTGCACAAGGATGGTGTTGCCTCAGTCAAGCGAGTCTTTGATGGTCGGGGTAATGTCATCGAGCAGTCTTTCTACGACACTCAAGGCAAGCCGACCTTGCAAAAGGATGGTGTTGCCTCAGTCAAGCGAGTCTTTGATGGTCGGGGTAATTTCATCAAGGAGTCTTATTACGACACTCAAGGCAAGCTGACTTTGCACAAGAAAAACGGTTATGCCTCAACCAAGCGAATCTATGATGGTCGAGGTCTTATCATCGAGCAGTCTTACTACGATGCTCAAGGTAAGCAGATCTTTGAATTAGAATAACGAATAGAAATTGGAAGGGCATTTCATACGATATTTATGAACACACAGATTAGCGCCTTGGAAGCACCCCCGAATAATAAACGCGATAGTCATACCGATATTCGATGGAGAAAGGGGTTAAACAGAAAACAAAATAATCAGAATAAATTTCAGTGTAATTTTGACATTCAAGCCGTACTCTACATGTACACGTGAACTCTCTAAGGCACACGGCGATAACATTTGTTCAGCGCATTCGCGTGCAAAGAAAGCGGTTGGGTACCATGTATTTGTACCTCTGCTAGTCATTGATGAGCTGCGGCCACTCGTTGACGAGGTTTAAAAGTGTCTCGTTGTTGAGTGTCGGGCGTTCTATTGACTGCCAGTCGTTATAGGAAAGCGATGTGTCCCAGGGGCAGATGCTGCGCATCCATTCGTAACGATGAGACTCTATGCCCGTTGATGGGTTGACTCTACTGTAGTGTAGAATCTGACCATTATGAATATGGTCTTCTGCTCGGTCTGACTGGTCTAGTTCGAGAAACCGTTGCGGTAGCATACGTTCAAGCCGTACTCTGCATGCCCACATGAACTCTCCATGACAGACTGCGATAACATTTTGTTCAGCACATTCGCGTGCGAAGGTCGCGAATACGCGGTCAACTCTAAGGCATAGGTCTTCAATAGATTCACCATTAGGTGGTCGCCACTGAAAAGTATCGGCTTGCTTTGCCAGCATAGATTTTGCGAAGCACTCATGTTGCGCTTGTTTAGAGAGTTTCTCTAGTTCTCCCGCTGCGAGCCAAGGAGAGCGTAGCGAGGGCGAGTAGTCGCCGATAGGCAACGCTGATTATTTTTTTCGTAATTGTGCGTAATTGTGAGCGTTAGCGAGAGATGGAGCTGAAAATAATCAACTATAGTTGCCGTAGAGCCCTTTAAAGATTGGTTATGGAGGGGGAAATTAGCAAATAGCCGCCCCCCGTGTC